>PIVU01000298.1 GCA_003354025.1 Nitrospirota bacterium | reverse complement strand
AATAAGCTGTCTTTTGTGGATATGTGAAGAGTCATTACCATCGGTATATTCATGTTGTATAAACCGTCATACATGAACTCAACCGCTTTTGCATCATGGGTGTGAATGATGTCAATATCACCCACCCCTGCCCTGTACAATGCATTTGCATAGTGCATATTCGTATTCTGTCGCAGTTCAGGTGTTTTAACGCTCCAATAATCACCAGTACTATTATTAACAGTAACGTAATGCTCCCCGGAAACTATGGAATCACCTGAACAGGCAACAATAGAACGGTGACCTAAAGCATGCAGTCCTTTATCGACATTGTAGATGACAGTTTCAATTGGCCCATAGCCAAGATCAGGACTGATCGGCTGATTAAGTGTCGCCACATGCAGCACTGTCAGTTTTTCATGCTTTGTATTTATAGTCATTATGTATCTCTCCGGGTCTGACCGGGAATGAATGGTCAAATTGTCCCTTATATGTTTCTTGATGAAACAAAAAAGCCTCTCGGCTTTAAATGCCGAAAGGCCTTTCCAACTTTCAAAGTCCACTTAACTGTATCACACTTAATACCAAATAGATATCAAATAAGTATTGGATTAATAAAGTAATTTTTATCTCTTTGTAATTGGCCAGTTACAATTCTAAAATTTTATATTCATACGATTTTGATCGTAGGATATCCATTTTAAAACGTCAGGACGGTAAAACCTTCCCTCTAGATTCACCTTGCTATTAAATCAAAACAAGCCCACAATACATCCATATGAAAGCTAATAAAACAAATATCAAAAAGATAAAAATATATTGCGAAGACCTGGAGAAAACAATTGATGAACTTGGGTGTTATAATGCGAAAGGGTCAACTATTTGCAAAGCCTGTTCAGTTAAGCCTGCTCCTAAAAAAATTAACAAACTTCATTAAGAAAATAAGTGGATTCAAATATAAACTATGGCAATAATTGGTCTGCCTGATTTCAGGTTACAAATTGGACACCATGCATCAGGCAGACCTATTATTCACTTGACGTACTGCTTAAGGACGTGATACGCTTAAGTTGGAGTTTTAGAAGTTTTTGTCGTTTATGAGGCCACGAAGATTTTTTATTTTTGTGGCTTTTTTTATTGTTGAGACCTTCTGGGATTTTAATTTATAGATAAGGAGGTAAATACTATGAACCAGGGAACTGTGAAATGGTTTAACGACAGCAAAGGTTTTGGCTTTATTTCGTGTGAAGATGGAAGTGACGCATTTGTGCATCATACGTCAATCCAGGGCGACGGATTCAAATCGCTTGCCGAAGGTGACGCAGTCAGCTTTGATACTGAAGACGGCGATAAGGGCCCCAAGGCTATCAATGTCGTAAAACTGTAATTAATCGGAGAAGGCCCCTTTCAATTCAATGGAAGGGGCTTTTTCATTTGATAAGGAACAATATGAACCAATTAGGTAAAGACCTTAGAAACGTAACCGTTATTCTGAAAGAAAAGTACTATAACGGAAGTGAGTCAGTAAGGACATTCAAATGCAGGAGCGGCTCCGGTTGTACACCGGATTCAGCCGGCAATGAAATCAGAGGCACTTTTGCAGACGGAGAGAAGGGCAGAATCGAAAGCTACGAGATTGAAAAGACTGAAGAGCTTGATACAAGTGATACATGGATAGGATAAAAAATATAGCTCTTGTGGCACATGATAACCGCAAAAAAGATTTGATTGCATGGGTTGAATGGAATTATTCATCAGTAATTGAACATAAATTAATTTGTACCGGAACAACTGGTAAAATGGTTGAGCAAGCCCTCAAAAAGAAACTTGAGAAAGAGGATATGGATTTTAATATCACAAAATTAAAATCAGGCCCTCTTGGCGGAGATCAGCAGTTGGGCGCAATGATTGCTGAAGGTAAAGTCGATGTAATTATATTCCTCTGGGATCCGATGCAGCCTCAACCTCATGATGTTGATGTGAAAGCCCTCCTACGGATTGCTGTTCTGTATAACATACCCACAGCATGTAATCGTGCTACCGCCGATTTCCTGATTTCATCATCATTGATAGGTCAGGAATACACTCCTGTAACAAAAGATTATGAATCGTATATCACGCGGGACGTAAACCTGGTATAAGCTGCACCTGCCTCCACGTATTTGTTAATCATCATTTTATTTAAAGAAGAGATATTATTGTTTTTGAAATTACAATATCTCAATAATCTCACCCGGTTCCGGTCTTATTGTATAGTCTGCGTTAACATCTGCACTGATGATTTTCCCCTGTTGATCCAGAATGAATCTGCCAGGCATGGGTAATGTCCATAAGTCGTCGCCGTTGAATCTTTCAAGATCTATCCCAAAGTTGCTGTATAGTCCTCGCAAATCGTCAGGCAATTTAAAGACAAGACCGAACTGCGATGCGACCTTATTCCCCTGGTCACAGAGCACACTGAATGTCAGGTTATGTTTCTTTGCAACCTGTTTTGAATATTTCTCCAGCTGCGGTGATATCACCACAATTGAAGCACCCAGGGCGGCAATGTCTGAAGCAACTCCCTGCAGAGCTTCCAGCTCCAGGTTACAATAGGGTCACCATACTCCCCTGTAAAAACTGACGACCAGAGGTCCTTTGCTTAACAGATCTGATGAACTGACCATCTGCCCCTGTACATCGGGAAGCATAAACCCTGGTGCAGATTCTCCTGCTTTCAGGACCCGGTTCATAATTCCAGAGTTCCGTAAGTCCTCTGTCGCACGATGCATTATCGTTAATGCTTCAGCCGGTGCGCTTGATTCAAATCCCTTTTTCACCTCATCCAGCTTATCCTGTAAACTCATAAATATATCTCCCTATGCCATGATTATCTGAACTATGCGGAAGGGCATCCTTCTTTGAACTCCTTTTGGATTTTTTCCCGGAAGTCTGGCGTATCTTCATAACCATGAACTTTTATGCCATGTTGAACAACAACTTCTAAAAGTTCCTCGTCAGTATCAGCGGATAGAGAAACTGAACACTTAATATCACCAGGGTAATCTCTACAATCAATGTATTTCCGTGCCATGATATCCTCCTTTTTTTGTGCATCCATTTAACGTTAAATTACGCTTATTAAAATCATCTTACTATGATATAAGTCATATAA
>PIVU01000084.1 GCA_003354025.1 Nitrospirota bacterium | reverse complement strand
CAGTAGTAGTTTTGATATATTTACTGCTTATTAATATCTTTTATCTCAAGAAAATTTGTTTTAAAATTTCCGCTGATAAAATCCGGGTCATCAAGTATTTTCAGAAAAAACGGTATTGTGGTTTTTATCCCCTCAACTGTAAATTCGCGCAATGCCCTTCGCATTCTGGCAATGGCTTCTTCTCTGTCCTTTCCGTACACTATCAATTTGGAAATAAGAGAATCATAATGAGCAGGAACTGTCCATCCGGTAAAGGCCGCTGAATCAACTCTTACACCGGGGCCTCCTGGAGGGATAAACAGATCAATACGTCCGGGCTGAGGTACAAACCGTACCGGGTCTTCTGCATTTATGCGGCACTCTATACTGTGGCCGGACACTTTAATGTCCTGCTGTTTTTTATCGAGTTTTTTTCCTGCAGCAATCATAATCTGCTCTTTAATAATATCTATTCCTGTAACCATCTCGGTGACAGGATGCTCAACCTGGATCCTTGTATTAATTTCCATGAAATATATCTCATTGTCATTATCAAGGATAAACTCGACGGTACCTGCATTTCTATATTTCATGGCTTTTGCAGCCTTTACTGCTGTGTCCCCTACTCTCTTTCTGAACTTTGCATCGGCAAATACATATGGCGACTCTTCAATAAGCTTTTGATGTCTTCTCTGAATAGAACATTCTCGTTCACCTAGATGTATCACATTCCCGTAATTATCAGCCAGCAGCTGTACTTCAATGTGTCTCATTTCAGTAATGTACTTTTCAAGATAAAGATCACCATTACCAAATGCCGCGAAGGCTTCTTTATTTGCAGTGTGATAAAGCTGGCTTAAATCTTTTTCTTTATGAACTATACGCATGCCTCTGCCGCCGCCGCCTGCAGAAGCTTTAAGTATTACAGGGAAGCCTATTGCTTTCGCTATTTCAACAGCATCCTTTTCGCTTTTAACTGGGGCATCACTTCCGGGCACTACAGGCACGCCCTTCTTTGTCATAATCTGTCTTGCCCTGGCCTTGTCGCCGCCGTCTCGGATATTATCAGCAGAAGGACCAATAAAAGTAATAGCAGAAGCATTGCAAGCTTCTACAAACTGAGCGTTCTCTGCCAGAAATCCGTATCCTGGATGGATTGCTTCGGCATCGGTTATTTCAGCCGCTGTTATAATTGCAGGAATATTTAAATAACTCTGTGCAGGCTGTGCAGGACCAATGCATATGGCCTCATCTGCAAGGCGTACCGGAAGCGTTTCTCTATCAACATCAGAATATACAACTGCGGTTTTTATGCCAAGTTCATGACATGCCCTGATAATTCTGACAGCAATTTCACCTCTGTTGGCAATTAGGACCTTCTTGAATAAGTTCATCATGAAGGATCAATAAGATAAAGCGGTTCGCCGTATTCTACAGGTTGACCGTTTTCAATAAGTATTTTAGCAATAGTGCCGTCAGCATCGCTCTCTATTTCATTCATCAGTTTCATGGCCTCTACTATACAGAGCACCTGACCTTTTTTGACCTGACTGCCTACCTCGACAAAGGGAGGCCCTTCAGGTGATGTGGCACTATAATAAATACCTACAATCGGCGATGTTATGGTTGCCAGTTTTGTGTCCTCAACAACAGCTTCTTTTGGCGACTGCACCTCTACAGGCTTCCCCACACTCGGTATAACTTCATAGGACGACATAAACTTTTCTCTTTTAATTTTGAGCTTGGAGCCTTCTTTTTCGATCATAAGCTCCGTAATGTCCGTCTCCTGCAATAACTCTATCAGATGTTTTATTTCATCAAGTTCCATACTATCCCCGTATATTATCTATTTTATATACTGCTTGTTATTTGACTTTTTCGATATAATCAGAGGTTCTCGTATCAACCTTGATTACATCGCCTTCACTTAAGTGAAAAGGCACCTTAACTGTGGCGCCCGATTCAAGGACTGCCGGTTTACTTCCACCGCTGGCTGTGTCACCTTTAAATCCAGGATCGGTTTTTTCGATTTTCAGCTCCACAAACATCGGCAGATCAACTGTTAAAGGAGCTCCACTGTACATAAGCATTTTAACAGCCATATTTTCGATAAGAAACTTTTTTGCATCTCCCAACTGTTCCTCTGTTAACGGCATCTGTTCGTATGACTCATTGTCCATGAAATGAAAATGATCACCATCACTATAAAGATACTGCATGGAACGCTCTTCAAGATTGGGGACCGGAAATTTCTCTCCACCCTTGAAAGAGTCGTCAAATATACTGCCGGTCTTCAGGTTCTTCAATTTTGTTCTTACTATTGCTCCGCCTCTTCCCATCTTATGATGCTGGAAATCCAATATCTCATGAGGAGCACCCTTATACTCTATTTTTGCTCCTTTTCTAAAATCACTTGTTGCTATCATTAACTACCTCTTAATAATTTTTAATTTCTTAGGCAGAGATGTTAGAATTTCGGCTCCATTATTTCCTGCGATGACCATATCCTCTATTCTCACTCCGCCAAATCCCGGCAAGTAAATTCCAGGTTCTATTGTAAATATCATATTTTCTTCAATGACTTCTTTATTACGCCATGATACAACAGGTTTTTCATGAACTGCAAGTCCTACTCCATGTCCTGTACCATGGCCAAAATAATCTTCAAATCCTGCATCATTAATATAGTCTCTGGCAGCTGCATCAATTCGGGCTGATTTAATTCCCGCAAAGACTGACTTTATTGCCCTTTTTTGGGCCTCCAGGACTGTGTAGTATAACTCTTTTTGATGCGAAATGTTATTGTTATTTATCAGTACTGTCCTTGTCATATCAGAATAATATCCTCCACATTCTCCTCCCCAGTCAAAAACTACCAGGTCCCCCTTTTTCAGTCTCCTGTTAGTGGGCTGAGCATGAGGCAAAGCAGACATTGGACCGGATGCCACGATAGCATTGAATGGCAATGATTGGGAGCCTTCCCTCTTGATAAACTCTTCCAGTTGTAAAGCCAGTTTCTGCTCTGTTACACCTGCTTTAATATGAGGCAGCAGTTTACGGAACGCGGATTCAGCTCTTTTAACGGCTTTCTTTACATGCTCTACTTCATTTTCTGATTTAATAATCCGAAATGATTCGACTACTCCCTGGACAGGCTTCAGTCTTATTTTGCGCTTTATCAGCTTTTCATAGAATCCATAGGTAACATTGTGGTCCTCAAAACCAAGTTTTTTAATTTCATATTCTTTACATATATTCCTGATTTCCAGAGAGCGTTCACTGTTCTCAATGATTATCCTAAAACCTTTGACTTCTTCAGATACCTGTTCCTGATAACGGAAATCCGTGAGGAGTATTGAGTTTTTTGGTGTGATAATTATGCAGCCCGAAGATCCTGTAAATCCCGACAGATACCTCACATTAAGAAGATCTGTAATCAGGATTCCGTCAATTCCGAGTTTGGAAAGTTCTCTTTTAAGAAGCGTTTTTCTTTGCATTGGCAATAGATACAGCGGCCCTTAGGCCAAGATTATAACTTTCCGGTCCAAAACCTGATATTTGCCCAAATGCAACAGGTGAGATAAGGGACTTATGCCTGAATTCCTCTCTCTTGTAAATATTAGACAGGTGAATCTCAACTGCAGGTATTTGAACAGCGGCAATAGCATCTCTGATGGCAACACTTGTATGCGTATAGGCAGCAGGGTTAATTAATAAAGCGTCGTATGTTCCTGACTCCTGAATTGCATCTACAATCTCACCTTCGTGATTAGACTGTTTAATATTTATCTCCGCACCAAGCTCAGATGAAAGGTCTCTGAGAGACTTGTTAATGTCCTCGAGCGTTTTAATACCATAGATATCAGACTCTCTAGTGCCGAGAAGATTAAGGTTAGGACCATGGATGACCAGGATTCTCATATTCTCTCCTTAAACAGCAAAATGCATATGAATTATCATTTGATACAATTATTTTTTCAGATCCAGAATTCTGTCCAGAATGACATTTGCCACATCAATTTTACTCATTAATGGATACTCATCAATTTTACTCTTTTTATCAATTATCGTCACGATATTTGTATCAACATCAAAACCCGCGCCCTCTCTTGTTATATCGTTTAACACAATCAGATCCAGGTTCTTATCCTTCAACTTGCTCTTTGCACTATCAATGTTATTACCTGTTTCCGCGGCAAAACCGGTAAGCACTCTTTTCCCTTTTTTCTTTCCAATTTTCTTAATTATATCTGTATTTTTCTTTAATTCCAGTGAAGTTATCTCAGCTTTCCTATTTTTTACTTTAGCTTTACTTAACGGAGAAAAATCAGCTACAGCGGCAGCCATTATTACATAATGTGACTTTGTCAGGTGTTTCAAAACCGCTTTTTCCATTTCATCGGCATCATTAACATTTACAGTATTAACTCCCAAGGGTTCAGGAAGGCTTGTCGGACCACTAATCAATGTTACTTCTGCACCTCTTCTTTTAGCTGCATGTGCAACTGCATAACCCATTTTTCCGGAGGAGCGGTTAGAAATAAACCTCACAGGATCTATTGCCTCAACCGTGGGGCCTGCAGTCACTAGTACATTTTTATTGTGCAGGTCCTTTTCAGTTAAAGCCATAACAGCTGCCTCAACAATTACAGGTACATCTACCATCCTGCCCGGCCCTTCCTCGCCGCAGGCAAGACTGCCAGTGTCCGGCCCTATAAACTGGACCCCGTTTTTTTTGAGTTCCTTTATATGTTTCTTTACTGACGGGCTTCTATACATCCTGAAATTCATGGCAGGCGCTATAAGTGATAGACCTTCATAGGTAAGCCAGAGATTAGTAATAAGATTATCTGCCAGTCCACAGGACAGCTTATTAATAGTATTCGCTGTAGCAGGTGCAATTATAAATAAATCCGCTTTTTTTGATAGTTCAATATGGCTGAACGGATCTTTAAACAGGTCAGTATATACTTTATTACCTGTAACCGCTTCGAACGTATAAGGTGTAATAAAACGGGCCGCTGCTTCTGTCATCACAACAGAAACAGCGGCACCATGGTCTTTTAATCGGCGGGATATATCAACAGCCTTATATGCAGCAATGCTGCCCGTTACTCCAAGAAGGATATTCCTGTCTTTCAGCACTTAATCAGCTATCTCCAAAAATATCCTCTATTGTTCTCTTCTGCTCTGACTCACCCTTTTCGCTGAGATAGACCTTGAGGTCCTTTTCCAGTTCACTGATATCTTCAGGCATTGTTTCTTTCTGCTGGGCCTCATCCATCATTTTCTTATGGGTCTGTTTTTTGGCTTCTTCATTAGCCTTTATAGCCTCTTCTCCTGTAAGGACTTCTACAGCTCCCATTGCCACTTCTTGAATTGCAAGGGTAGTTATTTTTTGGGCCTTTGAAGATATCGCAGGAAGTGCTCCCTGAGAAAGCTCTTTAGCACGTTTCACTGCAGCAATAACCAGCCTGTATGTCCCTTCAATCTTCTCATTATCATGCTCAATCGGTAACGAAATTATGTCCATGTATCTCCTCCTAGGTGATTAATTTATCTATCCAATTTTGATCTATATTATTTTTTTTCACTCTTGATGCCAGAATGACACTTTCAAATTCACGGTAGGCTTTTTCAAGATCTTCGTTTTTTATAACATAGTCATAATACTTGTAATGCCTGATCTCATCCTTTGCGTTATCAAGCCGTCTGGCTATTGTTTCGCCTGAATCAGTGTTACGCCCCTTAAGCCTTTTTTTCAGCACATTCATAGACGGCGGCAGAATAAAGATATAAACAGCGTTCTTATAGCTCTTTTTGATCTGCATTGCCCCATGAATGTCAATATCAAGTATTATATCATAACCCTTCTTATTCATTTCCTTAAGACGACCCAGCGAGGTACCGTACAGATTGCCGTGTACAACTGCCCACTCTGCAAAACCTCCCTTTCTTATCATCCCCTTAAATATCTTTTCATCAATAAAAGAATAGTGAACGTTATTTCTCTCTCCCTTTCTCCGTTCTCTTGTTGTATAAGACACAGAGAGCTTCACCCCCTGAGTATTTTTAATAAGCCGCTGACATAATGTTGACTTGCCGGCCCCTGATGGTGCTGACACTACAAACAGTTTGCCTTCTCTCTTCGCTATACTCTTTTTCAATATTTTTTTAACTGGCATCTTTTTTATCGGGCAGAACTCGCTGTGTAATTGTTTCTACCTGTAAAGCAGAGAGTATAACGTGATCACTGTCTGTAACGATAATGGCCCTTGTCTTTCTGCCCTGGGTTGCATCGATAAGTTTACCTCTCTCCCCAGCTTCCTCTCGAAACCTCTTCATGGGTGAAGATCCCGGGGTGACTATTGCAATAACACGGGCACCTGATACTACATTTCCAAATCCTATATTTATTAGCATCGTATTTTACTGAACCATATTGAATGAATCATAGGCTCTGTATAACCCTTTACTGCAGATTCTGCACCTGCTCTTTAATCTTTTCAATTTCGTGTCTCATGTCAACAACATTGTTAGTAATATTAATATCATGAGTCTTTGAACTCACTGTATTGATTTCTCTTCTCATTTCCTGGATCATAAAATCCAGTTTCTTCCCGATAGTATCACCCGACTTTAGGACTTCATCAAACTGCTTAAGATGGCTTTTCAATCGTACAATTTCCTCTGTTATATCAGACTTCTCTACAATAATTGCCGTCTCCTGAATCAAACGCGCTTCATCAATCTGTACATTGTCCAGCAATTCCTTTAACTTGTCATGCAGCCTGTTTCTGGCATCAGCTATATATACATCACGTTTCTCTTCAATACGGGCAACAAACTCATCCAGCAGAGACAATCTTTTCCTTATATCAATTATAAGATTATCACCTTCTTCTGTTCTGGACTTGTTAAGCTCTTCCAGTGCAGAATCAATGGCATTCATCAAAGCATTTTCATCAATTTCAGGCTCATCCATAACAAAAATGTCCCGCTGGGAAGCAATGACATTAATACTAATATCATCGGAAATTGAAAGCTCCTCTTTTATTGAATTTAGAGCATCATAATATTCGCGTGCAAGAATCTTATTGACTCTGAGTTTTACACCCTCTACTTCCTGTTTTGGTATAAAAATATCAATTCGTCCGCGGTTAAACCTGCTCCTGGCACTTTTTCTAATTGCCGGATCATATGAGTACAGGTAATGCGGGACATTAATGTGGATATCAAGATTTTTGTGGTTCGATGAACGGACTTCAACTTTAAAGCTTCCGGCCTCTGCTCTTCCAAAACCTGTCATTGACTGGGGTTGCATAATAGTAATCCTAAAACCTCTTTCCTTTTAGTGCCTGCAGAACATAAAAGTATATAATTATTAATAAAATAAGTCAATTGTGGTGGTATTATGATCAATAGAACCGGGGGTAGTTAACAGGCAACAACTATTATATGTGCGGGATTCCTGTTCAGACCTAACTTACTGCTAAACAAGTGTAAATCTAAACATGAACGTCTTAGTTATTGGATGAGATGAGTGCCTCTACATCGCTTTCGAGAAATACAATCCGATCCTTTTCAAGGACAACACTTGCTTTCTTGATATCTTTAAACCTGCCTTTGAGTATTTCCTCTGACAGAGGATCCTCAATGTGTCTTTGAATGGCTCTTCTCATAGGTCTTGCACCATATGAAGGCTGATAGTTCTTATCAATGATCCATCCGATGACTTCCTCTGAAAGCTCAATAGCCAGGTCCTGGTCAATTAGCTGCTTGTTTAATTCATCTACAAGCAGTTTCACGATGTTGACGAGGTGCAGCTTTTCCAGCTGGTGGAATACAACTATTTCGTCAATCCTGTTTAAAAACTCGGGGTTAAATTTATTCTTCAATTCATCAAGAACCGCCGTTTTAATCTTATCGTATGAGCTTTCGGCTGATGCCTGCTGAAAACCCAGAGGAGTCGCATTATCAATATATCTGGTTCCAACGTTTGATGTCATTATTATTACAGTATTCTTAAAATCAACTTTTCTTCCCAGGCTATCTGTAATAACACCTTCATCAAGCACCTGAAGTAAAACATTAAAAACATCAGGATGGGCTTTTTCTATTTCATCGAACAGTACAACAGAGTAAGGTCTTCTGCGGACCAGTTCAGTAAGCTGCCCCCCCTCTTCATATCCTACATATCCAGGAGGTGCTCCGGTCAGACGGGAGACATTAAACCGTTCCATATATTCTGACATGTCAATTTTAATTAGAGCATTTTCATCATTAAACAACAAATGGGTCAATGCCTTTGCCAGTTCAGTCTTTCCTACACCGGTAGGTCCAAGAAAGAAAAAAGAACCAATAGGCCTTGTTCTTGCTTTTATTCCAGCACGGGACCTTCTTATAGCTCTTGAAATAGCCTTCACCGCTTCATCCTGTCCGATAATTCTCTTGTGAAGCTCATCTTCCATGCGAAGAAGCTTTTCTGATTCTTTTTCTTCAAGTTTAACCAAAGGTACTCCGGTCATTTTGGATACTGTAAAAGACACATCGTCCTCGGACAGCATTGGAGTTTCTTTCTTCTGGTTATCACGCCATTTCTCACTCAGGCTGTCATAGAGTTTTCTTACTCTGTCTTCTTCACTCTTTACAGATGCTCCCTTTTCAAAGTCATGAAGTTTGACATAAAGATTCTTTTCCTTGCTCAGCCTTTTCAGCTCCTTCTCCAGTTCACGAAGTTCAGGAGGCATAGTAAACCTCTTGAGTTTGATCCTGGCCCCAGTCTCATCCATTACATCAATCGCCTTGTCAGGTAGATATCTTTCTGTGATATATCGATCAGCAAGGTTGACGCAGGCTTTTAATGCTTCAGGCGTAACTTTAACTTTATGGTGTACCTCATATCTTGTTTTCAGTCCCTTCAGTATTTCAACGCTTTCATCTAAGGTCGGCGGCTGCAGGTAAATAGGCTGAAACCTTCTTTCAAATGCACCATCTTTCTCAATATGCTTTCGATATTCATCGGGAGTGGTTGCCCCGATACACTGAATCTCGCCTCTTGACAGTGCAGGTTTAAGCATATTGGAAGCGTCAATCGATCCTTCAGCAGCTCCGGCACCAACCAGTGTATGCAGCTCATCAATAAAGAGGATAACGTTGTTGGACTGCACAATTTCTTTCATTACCAGTTTAAGTCTCTCCTCAAACTGGCCCCTGTATTTTGTTCCAGCAATCAGAGCGCCCAGATCAAGGCTGACCATCCTCTTATCAATAAGATTTTCCGGGATCTCCTCAGCCACTATACTCTGTGCAAGTCCCTCGACAATTGCTGTCTTGCCTACTCCCGATTCTCCGATGATAACAGGATTATTTTTAACTCTTCTTCCAAGAATCTGCAGAACTCTTTCTATCTCATTTTCTCTGCCTACTACCGGGTCAAGCTTTCCCTCACGTGCAAGTTGTGTAATGTCTCTGCCAAATTCATCAAGTGCGGGAGTATTAGTTTTTTTATCTTTATTTCCAGCCTGGGCCTTTCTCATTGAAAGGTTTATTGCGAGCTGTCTTACACCCAGAAGATTTGCACCAAGGCTTCTCAGTATTTTTCCGGCTATACCCGCATCCTCCCTTATTAAGCCAATAAGAAGGTGTTCACTTCCAATGTAACTATGTCCAAGAAGCCTGGCTTCTTCTACAGCCAGCTCAAGAACTTTTTTTGCTCTCGGGGTAAAAGGAATATCTCCAAATGTAAGAATATTGGATCCGGTAGGAAGATTACGCTCTACCTCCATACGCAGTTCTTCTGCAGATAGGCCCATCTTTTTAAGGATTACCATGGGCAGACTGTCTTCTTCTCTCAGAAGACCGAGGAGTAAATGTTCAGTTCCGAGGTAGTCATTTTGCCGCTTTTCAGCCTCCTCGCGAGCATATATAATTACTTTCCTGCCTCTTTCAGTAAATTTCTCAAACATAGTTAATCACTCCTAAAATTAATATATCGTTTCCATAGTATATTGTCAAGGCATTATACCGTAATATAAGGCTTAAGTATTACATTATTAATCGGAACTTCGTCTAAATACTTTAGAGATATACAGTGGAGTTATAACGATTATTCATAACTGGCTTGCGGGACAAATCAGCTTTTCTTCTTATTATAGGCAATATCTTTAATTTCCTGGATAAACTCTTTAATATCTTTAAACTGTCTATAAACTGAAGCAAACCTTACATATGCAACTTGATCAATCTCTTTAAGGCCATCCATAATCAATTCTCCGATCATGGAACTGGGGATCTCTTTATCTCCATTTGCATATAAATATTTTTCTATTTTACTTACAAGACCCTCGCGATCTTCAAGACTAATAGGCCTCTTTTCACACGCCTTTTCGAGTCCCTGAAGAATCTTCTGTCTGTTAAAAGGTTGCCTGCTTCCATCTTTTTTGACAACATGGGGAAGGATGTCCTCTATTCTCTCATAGCTCGTGAAACGGCCCTCGCACTTCAGACATTCTCGTCGACGCCTGATGACATCTCCGTCTTTACTCTGTCTTGAATCAATGACTTTGTCTTCAATGTGACTGCAAAAGGGACATCGCATAATATTTTACCATTCCGTTATATTCATCGATAATGCCGGGAAGATCAGGCTACGTTCTTATAAATATCCAGAAAACTACCTGTACTATTTACAAAAGAATATCTTCATATACCGGATACTTTTTACATAGAGACTTTACTTTGTCTCTCACTTGTTTGATGACCTCACTGTTTTCCGGATTTTCCAGAACTTTTACTATAAGGTCAGCAATTACTACCATTTCAGGTTCTTTCATTTTTCTGTTTGTAACTATTGGGGTTCCCAGCCTTATTCCGCTTGTGACAGTCGCAGGCTTTTCATCAAAGGGTATGGCATTTTTATTAACGGTTATGCCGGCCATGTCCAGCGCGGACTCTGCCACCTTACCGGTGATGTTCTTATTAGAGAGATCTATGAGCATGAGGTGTGTATCAGTTCCGCCTGAGATTACATTCAAGCCCTTCTTAATAAGTTCTTCCGAAAGCTCCTTAGCATTTTTGATTACCTGAAGCTGATAGTCCTTAAACTCATTTGTAAGAGCTTCCTTGAATGCTACCGCCTTTGCTGCGATTACATGCATCAAAGGTCCGCCCTGCATTCCCGGGAATACCATTTTGTCCAGGGCTTTCGCATGTTCAGCCTTACACATCACCATGCCGCCTCGAGGTCCCTTTAATGTCTTATGTGTTGTGGTTGTCACAAAATCCGCATACGGTACAGGCGAAGGATGATTCCCTGTTGCTATAAGACCGGCTATATGAGCTATATCAGCCATAAAGTATGCTCCGACTTCTTTCGCAATTTCAGATAGTGCTTTAAAGTCAATCACTCTAGAATAAGCACTGGCACCGGCAAGCAGTATTTTGGGTTTGCTCTCTTTTGCAATTTTCCGGACCTCATCATAATCAATCAACCCCGTCTCTCTCTGAACTCCATATTTGGACGCTTTATAAATAATACCGGAGAAATTGACTGAAAACCCGTGGGATAAATGCCCACCATGGCTTAAACTTAAACCAAGCATTCTGTCGCCCGGCTTCAATATTGATAAGTACACAGCCATATTAGCCTGTGTACCTGAGTGAGGCTGTACATTTACATGTTCAGCTCCGAACAACTCTTTTGCTCTTTCAATAGCCAGGTTCTCTACAATATCCGCATACTCACATCCGCCGTAATAACGTTTTCCGGGATAACCCTCAGCGTATTTATTCGTAAACACGGAACCCTGTGCTTCAAGCACAGCTTTGCTTGCATAGTTCTCTGATGCAATAAGCACTATCTTGTCCTGTTCCCGTTTAATTTCGTTTACTACAGCATTATATACATCAGGGTCGCTTTTCTTTAAATCATCCATGCTCATTCTATTTATTTAACCTTTTTTCTATTGAAGTTATTTTATCAAGCCTTTTTTGATGGCGTCCGCCTTCAAATTCAGTTTCAAACCAAGATTTCACTATCGCTTTTGCCGTATCCAAATTAATTACCCGTCCCGGCAAGACCAGAATGTTAGAGTTATTGTGCAGTCTACTCATTTTTGCAGAATAGTCTTCACTGCATAATGCTGCTCTAACATCAGGGAATTTATTGGCCACTATGGACATCCCGATCCCCGTACCGCATATCAAAACTCCCCTGTCCACACTTCCGCTCGATACAGCTTCAGCTACTTTCTCGCCAAAATCAGGATAATCACAGGATTCTTCATCCTTTGTACCAAAATCCTCCCACTCAACATCAAGTGCTTCAAGAAGCGGCAGTATATCGTTTTTCATAGCAACTCCGGCATGGTCACAGCCAATAGCGATCTTCATCTGACCCCCTGTTTATTACTTATTTTGAAAGTAGTTAATTTTATAAATTATTCTCTGCTAATCTGTATAAAGACCAGCACTATAATAAGGTAGATTATATTATCAACCTTCATAATGTAAGTCAAGAAAATCTCCCGTAAAAGCATTGATTGGTCATCTTTGTACAATTTATGCTTCATTTACTGCAGTTTTACGATCTGTTTGTTATAATTCCGTTATGCCGACTGTCGCGTTAACAGGTAATTTTGGAATGGGTAAGACTTCTGTTTTATACTTGTTCAGCAAGCTGGGCGCACATGCCTTTAATGTTGACAAATATGTGCATGAGATTCTCACAAAACGCGAAGTTATAATGCAGATTGTACAAATCCTTGGAGATAGCATTCAAATCAAAGACTCTCCTGAGTTATCTATCAATAAGAAACGCGTGGCAGACATTATTTTCAATAACCCTGAGAAACGCAATGCTGTTGAAAGCATTATACATCCTCTTGTCTTAAATAAAATGAAACAGGCAGAATCGGCAATATTCAAAAAAGATCATTCTGCTTTCATTATATTTGAAGTACCCCTGTTATTCGAAAAAGGTTACGACAGGCACTTCGATAAAACCATTGTTGTATGGTGCCGTCGTAGTACCGCAGTGTCCCGTTTAAACATAAAGGGGGTTTCAGCAGGAGATGCAAAAGAAAGATATAAAGCGCAAATGCCCATTACAAGGAAAAAAGCTCTGGCCGATTATGTGATAGACAATAATCACGG
>PIVU01000004.1 GCA_003354025.1 Nitrospirota bacterium | reverse complement strand
ACCCACACTTTGGACAAATCGGCGATCTTGTACAGTTCTTTCATAGGGCCGATTTTCATGCCCTTTAGCACAGTCTTCTCAATAACAACACCGGACCTGGAAGTATAAAGCTCCATATCCTTTTTGACCTCACCGCTTTTTTCCAGTTCATTAATCTGTTCAGTACTGAGGTCCATATATAGAAGTCTCTTCCTTGCCGCTTCAGCCAGGGATACTGCGCCCTGCTTCACTTCCGGAAATTCAGATCCTGATGTCTTTTCCCTGTATCTCAGGGCCTGAAGATATTCTTCCTGGCTGGCCACCAGTTCCGGGGAGTAGAAAGACATAAGCGCCTGCCCTGCACTCACTTCCTGGCCATTAGTGTCAACATGAAGCTCTTCCACCCATCCGGACACCTTTATATGAATATGTTCAACAAGCTCTTCATCATATGTAATTCGCCCCGCAGCCCTGATGCTTTTTGAAAGCTGCCCTTTCGTCACAACAGCAGTCCTGACACCTATATTCTGGACAGTCACAGGGTCTATGCTGATTACACCTTCTGAAGACTTTTCGCCCTCTTCTTCATAGACGGGAACAAGGTCCATTCCCATCGGCGATTTGCCGGGCTCTTGCCTTATATAGTTAGGATCCATCGGTGCAACCCAGTATTTTACTTTTCGCTCCTTCTTCTGCGCCTGTCCTGCCGTACTGTCCGCAGTAACGGCCTGTCCGGTTTTCACTTCCTCTCCATGACCAGCCCCTGTTTCAGCGCGGTATGCAGACCAGAATAGTATTGCCGGTACAAATATAAGAAACACTCCGCCCAGTTTTATGGCCTTTTTGATCATCCCGTTATCCTCCGTCCTCTTCATCTATAAAATATATTCTCTAAAAAATGCGTTTTCCTACAGCTGCTTCCAGTTCTGCAATTTTATTTTCATGGTTAGCAACAGCGCGGTAGTACTCTATTCTGTGGTTATAGAGTGTTATCTGACTGCTGATAAGAGATGAATACCCTTCTTTATTCACCTTATACCCGGACAGAGCCGCTTCATATGACAACTCGCTCTGGGGGATCAACCCTGTCCGGAACAGCGCTATCTCTTTTTCATGCATATCTATTTCAGTAAGCAGTTCCTTTATGCGGAAATGCATATTGTTTTTCATTGCGTTGTACTGCTCTGCAGCCACTCTTTCCTTCGCCTTTTCTTCCAGGACTTTTCTTCTCTCTTTCGTCTTATACCAGAGAGGAATGTTTATGGTTACCGATGCTGAGAAAAAGTCGGGGCGTTGGAGCTTATCAGTATTGTCACGCTGCCCATAGCTTATTCCAAAATCAAAGTCCGGATAGTATTCTTTCTCAGCCAATCTACCTGCCAGACGGGACTGCTCAATTTTATGCATTAGCCCTGCAAGCGCGGGCCTCGTATTTTCCGCCAGGCTGCCCAGGTCCTCGTACGTCATGGTCAAAGGCGTAGGAGTCAATACTCCCGAAGTATCAATATCTTTCAGAAGCGACCTGTTCAGTAAAGTATTGAGCCGTGCTTCAGCCGTCTCCTGTTTTTGCTTCAGCATAATAATTTTCATAATTATTCCTGAAAGCTCCATCTGCGCCTTTACAACATCCTTCTGACCTGCATCCCCGACAACATACTTTGTCTCCACCGTCTTGATGGCTTCATTCAAAAGATCACGGTTCTTTGCCATTAATTCGAGCGCTTTCTGAATAAACATCAGATTATTGTATGCAACCTTCACTCTGCCGGTTATGCTGTTCTTATTTTCCGCATATGCCTGCATCGCTGCATCCAGCCCCCGTTCGGCTATACTGCCTTTCAGGTCAAGCTTGCCGGGAAAAGGGAACTTCTGTTTCACCGATATCTGCTTCTGGGTCATTGGCTCCTGATCAAATCTAAAGGTATCAACCGGCAAATTCGAAAGTGCAAACCCCAGCCTCGGATCATCAAGCGCCCTCGCCTGCGACGGCTTTTGCATGGCTGCCTCTGCAGCTGCATCATAAGCCTTAAGTTCCGGGTTATTTTCAAGGGCCTCCATTATTAATCCTTCCAAAGTAGAAAGTCCTGACGAAGAATCAGCAAACACGGCATGGGCATTAACAACAATTAGAAGCAGTATTATTTTTACAATAAACGCCTTTTTCATAATATCTCCAGAGGAGTCTTATTACCTGGCCTCAAAATCAACCTGGACCTTGCTTTCCTCTCCTCCGGCTTTTTTCACCTTTATGTCAGCCGCCCA
The DNA here is from genome assembly GCA_003354025.1 of Nitrospirota bacterium. Lineage (GTDB taxonomy): Bacteria > Nitrospirota > Thermodesulfovibrionia > UBA6902 > UBA6902 > Glo-13. Next base: position 49,295 of record PIVU01000004.1, on the reverse strand, counting down.
CTTTCCGGGCATTGTCGGTTTAATAACTGCTGCATACTTCTCTCCATCCAGCGAAGACGTTACCTCATAATTCATCGCCGGCATTGACGGCATGAAAAAATAAACAGAAACTTCTGCATCTTTAATAGTTGCACCCTTTGCATCGATCAGCTCGATAGTAACAGCATTATCTCCGACTTTAAGAGGACTATTTTCCGTTGAGGTTTTTACTTTCATATCACTTGAATTAAATTCTCCATTAAAACTGTACGCATAAGTGCTCCCCATCAAAATCATAATTCCGGTTAGGATAATCAATAACCTTCTCATTCCTCTCTCCTTTTTTTGACGCAAATCGCTTGTTCAAAATTCTCATGAATTTTGTTTAAAAACCACTATTTTAATGTTCAGTTAACTGGTCCTTATGATTAAGGCAGGCTTTTATTGAAGATATTCAACAGGTTCTCCTTAATTCTGTGACCAACTCAACCTCCGCTTCAACCTCTAAGTTGTATGTCTACTTCACGTTGCTTAACGATCAGTTTTCTCAAGCGGTTCTGCGGCATATGTGTTTTATCCTTGTTATAAGGTACCTGATAAGTTTGAAGACAATGTGAAGAAGGCCTGAAAAATTATAAAATTAATATGTTGTGCTATTAGGGTTGGTTTGCATTGTTATAATTCAGTTGTAAATCCCTTAAAAATCAACAATAATATTCTCATAAACAATATTTGTTAAAGCTCCCGGGGAGATTACAATGAAAACAAGAACCATCTTTTTTACATTATGTTTTCTTATTGTCAGCATTATTGCCTCAGCATCAGAAAGAGAATATAGTCTGGTTATACGTAACCAGAGCGTAAATTTCACAGGGACTGATGTACAGGCCATGACCATTAATGAGTCAATTCCCGGTCCTACTCTCCGCTTCAAAGAAGGCGATGTCGCAAGAATCCATGTCAAGAATGAAATGGAAATGGAGACTTCCATTCACTGGCACGGTATTTTACTGCCGAATCTTCAAGACGGTGTTCCATATGTTACGACTCCGCCAATATTGTCAGGCACAACATTCACATATGAGTTCCCCATAAAACATTCAGGAACGTATTGGTATCACTCTCACACCGGTCTTCAGGAGCAGAAGGGAGTATTTGGCTCCATTGTTATTGAACCGGCTGTTTCCAGAATACAAACCGACCTTGACCATGTTGTCGTACTGTCCGACTGGACCAATGAGAATCCCGATGAGATCCTCCGCACTCTTAAAAGCGGGAATGATTACTATTCACTAAAAAAGGGGTCAATGCAAAGTATCTCCGGAGCTCTGCAAGAAAATGCCCTCGGTAATGTGATCAATCGCTCATGGATGCGCATGCCGCCCATGGACATTTCGGATGTTGCTTACGATGCATTCATTATTAATGGACAAACTTCATCAGAACTCAATGCACAGCTGGGCCAGACCATCCGGCTGAGGATCATTAATGCAGCTGCATCAACATACTTTTATGTACAGTTTGCCGGAGGACATATGAAAGTCATTTCAGCCGATGGTGTAGATGTGAAGCCAATGCATACGGGCAGATTCCTTATCGCAATAGCGGAGACCTATGATGTAATCATAAAGATTCCTGAAAATGGAGCGTATGAATTCCGTGCAACAGCACAGGACGGTTCGGGTTATACTTCGCTTTTCATAGGCCAGGGGGAACGGGTATCAGCAGAAAATGTCCCTCAGCCGAATCTTTACAAAATGCATGCAGGTCATGGCAAAGAAGGCAGTGCCATGAAGGGAATGTCTCATGAAGTCGGCATGATGAAAATGCCGATGAATAAACGCCCAATGGCTCCCTATGACAATCTTAAGTCTCCGGCATCAACAGCACTGTCCGAAGATCATGAAGTACGGGAAGTAAGACTGGAGCTTACAGGTGACATGGAACGCTATGTCTGGTCATTGAACGGCAAGACATTAAATGAAGCTGACATGATCAGGATTAATCGCGGTGAGAATGTCCGTTTCATTATGGTTAATAAAACAATGATGCACCACCCTATGCACCTGCACGGCCATTTTTTCAGGGTAGTCAATAAGCACGGAGACTACTCACCTCTGAAACATACTGTGGACGTCCCTCCACTCGGAACGAGGGTAATAGAGTTTTACGCAAACGAACAGCAGGACTGGTTTTTCCACTGCCATCTCCTGTATCACATGAAAGCCGGGATGGCACGCATCGTTCATTATGAAGGAGATGAACTAGATCCGATAATTTCAGCTATCAGGAAGGACCTTTTTAAAGAACACTGGTACGCCTGGGCTGATGCCTCAATCCTTTCCCAGATAACAGAGGGACAGATAGTTGCCGCAGATACACGAAACACATTGAGGGGCACATGGGAGGCCGGATGGGATGATGATTATGAGGCGGTCTTCACATATGAAAGATATTTCAACCGCTTCTTTCAGGCCTTTGCCGGTGGCGTGTTAACTGACGGAGAACAGGAGCATCGCGGCATTTTCGGCTTTATGTATCTCTTGCCGCTTATGTTTGAAAGCACGGTATGGCTCGATACTGAAGGAGATGCAAGAATATCTCTTGAAAATGAACTGCAGCTTACCGCCCGTCTATACGTTACAGGCGAATTTCAGTACGACAGCGAGTCTAAAGAAGAGTGGGCAATAGGCGCAGGCTGGACTATCAATAAATACTTTTCCGCTATGCTGAAACACCACTCTGAATACGACTTTGGAGCAGGCATACATATACGTTACTAATAATGCCTGCAAATTATCACTTTCTTTTTAAGTAAGAGGTATCCCCTGAATATTCTCTATCATCCATACCCCGTACTTGTCCGTACTTCTAATAGTTACTGAGGCATTCTTAAAAGTTAACGGTGAACTATGCGGACCAGTACTGCTATCGATTCTCAGCAGTTCAATATGTGGAACCCCAACGGTGTATTTCTTGGGAGCCATATAATCCCTTTTACCGAGCGGGAAATTCTCAATCCCCGTGATCTCAAGCTTGACCACCCTGTAGCCTCGGGATTCAAAGTGCTTTATTATTGTATCCTTCACATTTGTTTCTTCAGGGGCAACTGAACAGGCAGATACCATAATTAACAATGCAAAAAAGGCTTGTAGTACAAGAAGCAAAGGTTTAGAAAACACACTTCGTTTATCCATATAGTAATTATACATCTAATGTGAATATCCGAAAGCAGGAAGGTTAACTAACAGATTAAAGAACAGGGATTATTGGGAATTATCAGGAGTGACATTCTTTAAATCATTAATCACGTCAGGGGTAATCTCATCGAAGGCAAGTATCTTTCCGCCATGTTCTGCGCTGAATTTTTCTGCAGCGTTTCTATCTTTAAGAGGTATAAGATCATCTCCCATGGGACCGGTCACATTGCAGCCGAGCACATAAAACGCTCCTTTGGCTTTAATATTTTTGCGAGAGTAGTAGTCAATCACATGCATTGTGGAAATATCATGCTTCTTATGCTTGCTATCATATTTACCCATGTTAAAGTAAAAAACAAACATATTTTTAGGGCTGTGAAGTTTCACATGTTTGCCGTCTTTAAACATGATAACCGAGGCCCAGTCAGGGTGCTTATCAAGTGGCATGCCGCATACAGGGCTTATTTCATCTTCCGCAGCTTTTACAAAGTGGGCATGCACATCCTGGCTTGATAAAATAATCAATCCAACTAAAGTAAGACAGAAGATCAACGGGACTGCAATAGGAAATCTTTTTATTGGTCTGGCCATAAGTTCATCGAAATCTTATTCACTGTTTTTTATTGTTGTACATACTTGTGACGTAGTTAAGATAATCCATAAAAACTTCAGGCTCTATATTATCCGCAAAACACATTTTCCCGTCATCTTTATCAAAGATCGGTTTTCCATTATGGTCAAGAAAAAGAAGAAGACAGTCATCGTGATACTCATGTTTCTCTCCAAGGGCCCTCTCTTCCGGAGTCAAGGTCTGGGCCAGGTCTATAAAGATCGGTATAAAGTCTTTATTAATCCTGTCCACAATTGTATCACGGCTATATACATTTGCCTGAAGGAATTCACAGCGCTCACACCCTTCATGGACTGCAAAGTCAACCAGCATGGGCTTCCCCTCTGCTTTCGATTTTTTCATGCCTTCCTCAAGTGAGTTCCAGTTTACTTTCCATGCATATTGGGAATCGGGTTGTTTATCCATTCCGGGCATATTCGCCTCGTGATGAGGCTTATTGGCAGACATCGCGCAAGCACTGATCAGCATAAATGAAAGCATAATTATTGTTTTCATAAATTTTCCCATTATTCCTCCATTATTTATAGTATTATAAAATTTAATTATGAATAAATTGTGAATACCTCTTGAGAACTAATCATTATATAAGTTGCTAAAAGGAAGGAGAGCAGCCGGATATGCTCCGGCCGCTCCAAGGGGATTTGTGAAGAATGCTTTTAGTAATTGGGCCCGTATCCTCTTCTATTTGCAGGGGCCTTCTCATTAATCTGTCTCTCTAAATCATAAATCTCTTTTTCAAGCGCCCTGATTGTTCCAATTGTTGTGTTGGGGTCACGGTTAGCTTCTGCATATTCAAACCTTTTTTCATGTAGCTCTTTTCTTATATCAACAGTTTCATTAAGAAACGTCTGGTCTTCTTCATACCTTTGGCCTGTCTGGCCGCCCATGTGTCCGCCATAACCAGTCCCATCCATATGCCCGCCAGAGTTCCGGTCCATCATATGCCCGCCATTGTTGGAGCCGCCCATCTGACCGCCTCCCCGGCCGCCCATGCCCTGGGCAAAGGCCAGTGTACCGAATGCAAGGATTGATACTAAAGCTATTCCGATTAATTTTTTTTCATTTTCAGCCTCCTTTTTCCCGCTGTTTATTAGTTCTATTCTTTAATTAAAGATTACCAAACATGTTTGAAGATAAATTGAAGAAAAAGTGAATAATTTGTGAAGAAAATCGCTCAAGCTAAAGGAGGTAATTATGGAGGTATATTACGGATAGTTTAAGCCGCTTGAACAATTCAAGCGGCTCACCCCATATATTATCTATTTCTTATCGGGAACATCCCCATTCACATTCACATTCATCAACATAGGGTCCTGGTAGATCATCATATGGACCCAGGGAGTCCCTTCATACATTATTGATGTGCCGAACTTGCCGGGATAAGTTGGGAGTTTAGTCTTTTTAGGATCAAAAGGCCAGAAGAGCAGCCAGTGAGGTGGTTCCTTCACTCTCTTTGTTCCCGGTGTATGCCAGTCCATAAATATCTTCCCCTCTTTCTCCCAGCGCAGCGCACCCTGTGCCATGTAAGCAACTCCGGGTATTTTGTTGGTAGGTTTCGGCTTCCTGCTTATAAAATCGTTCCACCACTGCAATGCCGCTTCATCCATACATGACGGCACAGGTACGTCTATTTTGTCAACGTCTGAATAACATGTAAATCCGTTTGTGCCTTTACGGACTGTTTTAAATTTGCCGTCCCAGTTTAAGATAATAATAGCAGCATCTCTTGATATGAAGGACGGGGCGGCGCTCCGTGCGAGTGCGATCTGTTCATCGTCACTCATATACAACACAGCCGGCTTGGCTGTCTCGTGTGTTGCAAATGCAATGTTCACAAATAGTAGTGTTAATGTGAATAAAAATATTAATGCTTTTTTCATTAAGGCCTCCTTTTCTCTTTTGGTTTTGAATAATTAAATCAACAAAAAGTCAATCTTGCTCTTATTAAACAACTATTTCAATTAATTTTCTATAGAATTTTTCATGAATTGTAAAATCTGCCCTAACCCTGCCGGCAGGCAGGCCCTCCTCGCCAATGAGGAGGACAGCAAGAGAACCATTACACACGCAAACTTGCCCCACTCTATTACACTAAGAGCCAGTTTTCATAATGTTACATATCCCTGAAACATTTCCAGTGTGATAAAATTAGAGGTTGCAACTCAGAAGCCTGTTATGTCAAATAATATCATCAATCTTAATCAGAAAAAACTATTTAAAGCCCTTGAATCTTTGCCGGCTAATTCTATTTATGCCATGGCCCCGAAGAAATATGTTGAACGGGGATTTAATTATTATAAAAAGAATAATCTCATGGACTTCGAATGGAGCGATGATTATTCCGTTCTTACGGCAACGGTATACGGCACCAGGCATTATTCCGTAGATATTTCTTCGGCAGGCAGCGACATCTTAACATCCTGTGACTGTCCGGCATGGACACCGTACACTAACTGCAAGCATGTCACCTGCACGCTTATCACAATAAAGAACCTCTTCCAGCCGGATTCATTCAGGCATCCGGCTCAAGATATTGTTTACAGAGACACCCTCTCCCGTAAATTATTCAACTCAGTTCAGGCTCCGGTCCAAGATGAATCCATTGAGTATTCCATAGTGCTGGAATTATCATCCTTCGGCTGCAACATTTCCGTTCTTAGAAACGATCAAAAAGCATATCCATATATGGACGGAATCCCGGAGGAGCTTAAGCAAATGATATCAGCAACTTACTATAGGTTGTCTTATTTCAAAAAGTATCTTGTTAGCTACGGTAATAAATACCCAATTTCATTAAATACAGGTGAAGGTAAATCCGCTATTGAATTTGACGACTCAACGCCTTACTCATGCATAACCGAACTGGATGCCGGGAACAAGTTTGTTACAGCACGAAAATTCTTAATGAACAAAGGCAAAGAAGTCACGAATTGTATCATTGAATACGATTTCATTATTAATTTCAATACTCATAAGATTGGGCTAATAAGGGACAGGAGCGGCTGGGAACTATGGAATAATTTAATGGAATTAACCGAACATAACAACGATTATATTTCAGACCTTCCGGAAGAATCTTTCAGAATATCTACTGGTAAATTTAAGAGGATCCAGATCATATCCCCGTCACTGCCCTCTGATGAAGAGAAGCCTGATGACCTGGCCCTCAAGCTAAAGGGAAGGAGGTGCAAACCTGTAAAAGCCTCCCACAGTTACAGAGCTACAATCCTTCCAGCTAAATATAATAAAGACATTCTAATCATAAAGGCCGCATGCAATCTCGGAGGATTGATGCAGTCCCCATCTTACAACCTCTTTAATTTTTTTGTATCACTGAACAATGAGTTAAGCAGCTTCCTTAGGGCAAACAAGCGGAAGGCATTCATTTGCAGGGCCTTCTTCAATATGCTATCAGCCGGAACAAAGACAGCACGGCTCAGGGCAGTTAAGGATGCCCTGTCAGATGGGGACTTCAATCGACCGAGGATTAAACGTGAGGCCCGCAGGTTCCTTAATGATCACCTTTCAATCTTTTTAAAGAAGGAAAAGCAACTACAGTTGCATGAAGGCAAATGGATAACAGCACCAATTAACAAGGACAAGGAGACGGCGCTCTATAAAATCCCCTATGAAATATTCGGCTGGAAAATATTCAACAATATCCCTGATCATGATGAAATGCTCGTGCCTGCGCGCGAACTTCATGAAAACCTGCCGCTGCTATATGAAAAGTTCAAGGAACATAATATCGAGCTGTTCTTCAAAAGTAGCCGCGTAGTTGAATCAAAGTGGGACTTTGCCTTTGATGCAAACAGGCTCTCGGGCATTGACTGGTTTGAGATAAAGCCGGAGATTGAATGCGATGGCAAACTCATTGACGAATCAGAATGGATGGAAATGCTCAGGAATAAATCAGTTGTCGAAAAAGCCGGCACAGTAAGAATAATGGACTCCAATGCCAGGAGGATCTTTAATATTATCTCGTCTATCTATTCTACGGACCAATCGTCAACAACAGGCGCAAAAGGGAAGGAAATAGTACGAGTCCCGCGACTTCAGATCCTGGACTGGATAGAGCTCCGCCGGAGCGGGGTCAGGGTCAAGCTCCCGCCGGCAGACGAAGCGATAATAGAGAGACTTGGCCGGTTCGACAAAATAGAACCCCGCGCCCTGCCCGCAAAACTGAAGGCAAAGCTTAGGCCTTACCAAAAAGACGGTTACTACTGGCTTTCATTTCTCTATGAACACAGGTTCGGCGCTTGCCTTGCCGACGATATGGGCCTGGGGAAAACAGTCCAGGCGATTACACTGCTCGGTGGAATCAAAGAGAGGCTGGTCAAATTCCCCACTGCCTTCAAGCCATGTGCTCACCTGATAGTAGTCCCTCCCAGCCTCCTCTTTAATTGGGAAAATGAGATAAACAAATTCTGCCCCAGCCTGAAAATATATATGTACACAGGCAATGACAGGGAGATCGCCTTTGAAGGACATGATATTGTCCTCACAACATACGGCCTGGTCCGGAGAGATATTGAAAAGCTTAAAGAGATCCGGTTTGATGTAATCATCTTTGATGAAGCACAGGCAATTAAGAACATATATGCCGATACCACAGGGGCGGTGAGACGCCTCAGCTCGAACTTTAACCTGGCAGTAACAGGCACACCGCTTGAAAACCATGTCGGTGAATACTACTCGATCATCGACCTTGTACTACCCGGGCTGCTCGGCGACTATGATAAATTCAAACCGTTAATTAAACAAGACACATCTCCTGTCCTGGACATGATAATTAACAGGACAAAGCCGTTTGTCCTTAGAAGAACAAAGGACAAGATATTAAAAGAACTTCCGCCAAAGATAGAAAACGACATATACCTTGAACTAACTGACAAGCAAAAGGCCCTTTATAATAAGACCGTTGAACAGGTAAAATCGAGAATCGATGATGCCTACAAAAGCAAAACATCATCACAGGCCAAGATCATTGCTCTTACCGCCATTCTGAAACTCAGGCAGTTGTGCATCTCCCCTATGTTGATCTCTGATGACATAAAAGAACCATCACCCAAGATCGATTTCCTCTTGACCAAACTCAAAGAGCTTCAGGACGAGGGACACAGCGCACTGGTATTTTCGCAATTCACTTCATTTCTGGACATTTTAGAAAAGGACCTAGAAAAGAACAAAATGGATTTCCTGAGACTGGACGGTTCAACAGCAGTCACCAAGAGAAAGAAACTCATCGAAACATTCCAGTCAGGAGAAGGTCCTTCCATATTCCTCCTGAGTCTCAAGGCAGGAGGCCAGGGACTAAACCTGACAAGGGCCTCTTATGTATTCCACCTGGACCCATGGTGGAACCCGGCAGTAGAAAACCAGGCATCAGACAGGGCACACCGTATAGGACAGAAAAATAAAGTAACAATCACAAGAATCCTCACGCACCATACAATAGAAGAAAAAATGATGCAGCTAAAGAAAAAGAAACTCGTCCTTTACAAAGCTGTCATGGACGATACAACAGGAAGCAAAAAAAGTCTCTCCATCTCAAAGTCGGATTTTAATTATCTCCTGAGCTGAATGACCCGCTAAGAAAGAGCATGAGTAACTCATACTGACAATAAAGACAATCCCATAGCTGCACCGTTCATCGCTTTATTCAATAAGCATACTGAGCTTTAATTATAATTAGCCAATAAATTAAGAACATATCATAAATAAGTTATGAATAAATTGTGAACTCATCCAAACAGCTGGAATTTCACAATGCCTTCATCTTTACATGGTAAAAAAGAACTAGCAGAGAGAGTCAAAATGAGTGATATGAGCATAAAGAAAACATTGATTTCAGCCATTGCATTGGCCGTATTATTAACAAGTCCGGTCATTGCATCAGCAGGGCACAAAAACAAACATGTTACGCCCTATGGTGATTTCTGCGACCGTGTCAGCAATTATGGCATGCATAAGCACATGCTTGACATCAAAGAAGTCAGGGAATCACTCACACATTATTTCGGTGATAAAGGGCTTAATTATGAAATCATCAAAGATAAGGGTAGGTTTATGAAAGTAGTTATCAAGGACAATAACAATGTAGTTGATACAATTATTTTCGACCGCCACACAGGACGGATCAGATCAATTAATTAGACGCAGGCAACTTTATCAGTATTTCCGTTCCCAGTCCCGGCCTGCTGTTCACCCGGATTCTTCCTTTATGTCCTTCAATCACTTTTTTTGCAATAGCAGTGCCTATACCTGTACCGGAACTCTTACTTGTATAGAAAGGGATGAAAATATTCTCAAGTGCTTCTTTGTCCATCCCCTTACCATTGTCCTTTATCCTGACACTAATTGAATCATCAACTGCCTCGGAGCTTACTGCGACAACATCATGTTTCGCGGAAGCTTCAATGGCATTACTAATTAAATTCACCAGGGCACGCTGCATATGGATAGAATCAAAGTCACCTATAACAGGTCCAGCAGGGAGATCAAGAGACAGCGCCACTCCTGCGTCAGCGGCCTTTGTCTCACAGGATTCACAAGCTTTTTCTAACACTCTGTTAATATTGTCCTCCCGCCTATCAAGCTGTACAGCTCTGGCAAAATCAAGTACATTATGGACTATTGCCTCCATATGCTTTGCGGAATCATTAACTATCCGGGCAGCAGTATCAATATCCCCTTTGCGCTGCATTATACGTCTTGAAAAACCCCGTATTGTAATTATCGGGTTCTTTAGATCATGAACAATCGCAGCAGCAGCACGACCAAGCCCGGCAAGATACCGGTCTTTATCCACCTGCTCCTGTCGCTTCCTCTCCCTGTCGGAAAGCACTCCGGCCAGAACAGCAAATGTACCGGAAAATACAGCATGGAATATTTTATTTATAATAAACAGATTAGTGCCAGACCAGTGCACCACAACATATGGGACATACAACAGGGTCACAAAAAGATAGGTTATAACAGCGCCTCTAAGCCCGAATGCAAGAGCTCCCAGAAGTATGGGCACATAGTATAGCTCGGTAAATATATTATGAAGTTCAAGAACGCCTGGAAGAGTGGAATAGTGCAGGTAAGTTATTCCCAGAGACGATCCTATAATAAATACTAGAAAATATCTTGTGTGGTCAAAAATCTTTTCCAAATATATAACCTCCGTCAACTCACCTGGTTATTTCCTGCATCTTCAAGTTTAATAAAAGCTAGAAGCAATTTCTGTTGCGAAGTATTTTTATGCCTGCAAAGGCCAGCGGAATCAGTGTAATCCCACTCAGCAAAATAATCGTAACCATACTCTGCCCTGCTTCAGTTGCGGCTATCTCGCTCCCAAAATGGGCCAACAAAAAACTGGCCGGAACTATCCCGGCAAAAGTAGCAGCAGTAAACCTCCAGAATGTAAGAGATGTCAATCCCGCAATATAACTAATTGAGTCAAAGGAAATGAATGGTATAAGACGGCTTACGAAAACAAGCCCTGTCAGAGTATTCTGCCCGCCCGGCAATTTTACAGAAAATTTCTTATCAATCAACTTATGCACGATTTCATAACCAAGAACCCGGGCAATACTAAAAGCAACAATAGCTCCAATCATAGATCCGGCAAGAACATAAACCATTCCATAGGTATGACCATACACTGCTCCCGCTGCAAGAGCGATGGGAGCACTGGGCAGAGGACTGAAAACTATTGCAACAGCTATCAGACTGATAATCATAAGAGGCCCCCAGAAACCAAGCTGACCAATCCTTTCCTGCAGCATCTCTCCGTTCATCATGATATCGAGAACTCCTGTTTCAGAAAAGACACTGTACATACCGACCAGAACGATGACCATGAATATACCAGTTATCATTTTCGTATGTTTTGCACGACGAGCTGAAACATTATCCAGTGTATAATAATTATTTCCCACATTCGTTAATGTCCGATTCCGGCCGGTGATGATTTTAGATTGTTTATTCATTTTTCACCTATTGTCTTATAAATACTTTTATATCGTGGATATAAGATAATCCTTTTTCGTGAAGATAAAATGAAGAGATAATGAATACTTTGTGAAGTTAATACAGGAGTGGCAGTTACTTATGCAGCAGCCTGACATTCACGGGGAACAACGAACAACCTCAAGCAACCGCCAATTCTATTTTATTGAGGAAAGTACTTTGTCCAGGTTCTCCTTAAAGACAGCATAGGGCTGAGCCCCTCTTATCTTCATAGATACTTTCAGTTTCGACTGGTCAGGACCGGTAATTCCGATTAAAAAGCTGGGCGTTCCCGATATACCGACCTTTCTGCCTTCAGCTATATCTATCCTGATATCAGATGCGTATGTGCCGCTGCCAAGACAATCATTGAATGCTGTCATATCGAGCCCTATAGATTGAGCATGCTGGTCCAGGTCACTTTCAGTCATTTTTTTTGTTTCAAAAATTAACCCGTGCATTTCCCAGTATTTACCCTGGTCACCTGAACAGCTTGCTGCTTCATGTGCTTTGAAAGCCTTTTTGTGAATATTCTCCAGAGGGAAATCCATATAAACATACTTAACTTTTCCAGTTTTGATATAGTCTTTCTCAATCTTCGGTAACGTCTCACGGACGTGGCGGGCGCAGAATGGTCATTCGTAGTCGGAGAAATCCAATAAAGTAACCATAGCATCTGCTTTACCTTTGTATGGATCTTTGTCTATATCAATCACAGCATTAACTGCTTCAACCGTTTTTCTGGATGCCGGGGAAGGTCTTGTTTGTAAAGTTTTTTTCAGATCAGCTAGTTCTGTCTTTATACTGTCCTGGCCCTTTTGAAGGGAATCAAGTTTTTCTCCCAATGATTTCAATTCATCCGAAGACTGTGTGCATCCAAACAGAATTAATATTGCAATAGGAAAAAGCAAGATAAATGTTCTGTTTCTTTTCACCGTCAAACCTCCTGAGAGATAAGTTAGCAATTAAATAAGAACATAGCACATTATTTATAGGACTGCAAATTAAACGTAAAAAAATAAGAGGATGCTGACCATGTTAGGGGACATGGCTGAAGTTAAAAGGTTGGGCTCTTAGTTAGGTAGGAAAACCTTTTAATCAGGGTCAGCACCCACTTATTTTCTCTACATCCAGTCTACTTCATAAATGTGAACAAATTATGAATAAGCAGACCAGCGAAACCTTTTCCATAATATCAGGGATATTCCATGCATACAGCACACTGTAATTCCGACTATTACACACAAACCTCAACTCTGTTTCTTCCATTCCTTTTGGCTGCATATAGGGCATCATCAGCACGTTTAATAAGCATCTCTTCAGAGTCAGTGATTCTGAACTCAGCGACTCCAAAACTTACTGTTACTTTACCGATCTTATTAAAGTCAAAGTTTTCTACCTCTTCTTTTATCCTCTCCGCAATTGCCTCAGCCCTTTCCAGTTCGGTCTCAGGAAGAATAATCATAAATTCCTCACCACCCCATCTGGCAAGGTGATCAACATTTCTCACACTCTTTCTTGCCAGTTCAACAACTGTTTTCAGAGCATAGTCACCGTGCAAGTGTCCATGGTTATCATTAATTGCCTTAAAATGGTCAATATCAAATTCTATGAGTGACAGGGTGTGATTATATCGCTTTGCCCTTTTTACCTCTGCGGTTAGTATTTCATCAAACTTTGATCTATTATGTGTTTTTGTAAGACTGTCAGTTGATGCCCTGTATCTCAGTTCTGTCTCAAGTGTCCGGATTTTCGGGTAAAGTATACGGTTAAAGTACAAGATACTAATTATTATAAAACTTATCCCCACAGCAGATGCTATCCAATTGTAACTAAGGTGAAGCCTGGTCATTATAGATACAGCATAATCCATAGATACAAAGGTCGGCAAAATATGCATTACCGATATATCGGCTACATAAAACATTGCAATTAAAACAAGTCCGCACATCATCAATAATGATCCACTTAACAGGTCAAGTTGCTTCAGCAATTTTCTCGTCATATAGATATTCCGGATAGCCAATAAAGTCAGCGAGATGATAACCATGTCAATTAGAGTCATTGCCGTCACTGAGTTCCAGATCATGTAATACCTTCTCCTTTCTCTTCCTACTCCATCATAAAGTAAGTATTCGAAGAAATTATGAAGTTTTGGCGGTTCATACAATTTTCACATTTTAGGACTAGGATTAAACATAAGTTAAAGGAGATCGCCATGCATGAAATTGGCTTTGTGAAAAGTATAGACGGTTATACAGCAACTGTAGTCGTCTCTAGAAAAAAGAGTTTATGTGAGAAATGCGAAAAACCAGCCTGTGACATCCCGGCAGATGGCATCGAAACAGAAGCTATAAATGAAGCCCGTGCCGGAGTAGGTCAAAAAGTAAGACTAGTGATGAAAGCCTATACATTTTATAAGGGCGCTATGCTTATATATGTCCTGCCTGTTATTGCCTTGATAAGCGGAGCAATGCTAGGGAAAATCTACCTTCCTTTATATGTAAGCAGCATTAACTCCGACCTAATGGCTGCAATTTCAGGATTTCTTTCCATGTGCCTGTCAATTGTAGCATTGAAATACTTCTCGCAAATGATGGGCAGGAATACCGCTTATAAGTCAGTAATAGAATCCATTGAGGAGGATTAACATGAATAACTATAATATAAATATCGATGGCATGAGCTGCCAGCACTGTGTAATGAATGTAAAGAATGCTATTGACAGTCTTGAGGGAATTCAATCATCGGAAGTTGCTGTTGGAAAGGCAGCGGTGTTATACGATGAGTCAAAAACATCGCAGGAAGCAATCTCGAACGCCGTTGTTACGGCTGGATTTAAAGTATTAAACTAATAGCATATAACTGTTACATGAACAACACACAGAAGGGCGAATATAAATGCAAAAAAGTCTGCGTAATCTTTTCATAGTTTCAATATTTTCAATCGCAGCCGTGTCAATGGCTTACGCCCATTCAGAATCAGGTGGTGCCAAAAAGGCCTCGGTTATTATTAAAGATGATGATGTGCTTGAAAAATGCGTTAAAGTTGAGCCATCCCGCAAATTACATTATTTATTTACAGCATCAAAACCTTTAAATTTCAACCTTCATTATCATCTGGTCGATGAAACAATATTCCATGTCAAAGAGGAAACAACAGAACGCAATGAAATATTTACTCCTGTGAAAGGGCAGAAGGTTTACTGTATGGAGTGGAACAATCATAATGAAGATGACGTAAGCCTTCAATATGAGTACAGCATAGATGATTAAATGACTTGTTTATCAATAAAATATCATTTATACTCTCCTTAAAGTAAAGGCCGGGAAGGAGAGCAGAGATGGTCAAGAATAAGTTATTACTAACTTTAGCAGTCATAATTTCAATAGCATCACCTGCTTTTGCACAAAGCTTTGATGTGGGATGGATAACAGGCACAATAATGATCGGGGATACGGGGCCAATGTCCGGGGGCACAGTTGTTTTTTTTAAGGATAGTGAAAGGCCCGTTCCTGACCATAATCGATATTTTAGAGTCCCCGATGTAGCAGCCGACCTGGATTCTAAAGGAAAGTTTCGTATAGCCTTACCCACTGGCAAGTACTACATGGGGGCCTTTAAAAAAATATCTGGTGATAAAGTCGGACCGCCTGAGAATGGTGATTTATTTTATATGAGCCAGAATGCAGCAGGCAATCCACAGACTTTTGTTGTTGAAAAAAACCAGAGTTTAAACCTGGGAATTCTTTCCAATGTCAATACTTTCAAGAGGACAGTTGCTAAAGATGCTTCCGGAATTACCGGTATCGTAAGAAATATTAATGGCAAGCCAGTCAAAGGAGCAATCGTTTCTGCTCATATAACAGGCACAATGACCGGTCATCCATTATTTACATCATACAAAACCGGGGATAAGGGGGAATATTTCATTAGCGTTCATACAGGCGGATCATACTATCTGCGGGTAAGAGATGTTTATGGCGGCGGCCCTCCTGTACCGGGAGCTATCATGGGAGGGTTTGGCACAGAAAAGCCTGCACCTGTAAAGGTTATAAAAGGGGCAATTACAAAAGATATTGACATAACTGCATCAAGACATTTTTCAAGAGGACCCGGGGGCAGGAAACGATAACTTCAATAAACAGGAGGTTCAGCATGAAAAAGAGCAAGTACATTAAGCCCAGAATAGTCGGGGAAGCTGTTGTACAGCCGTGTTAGTAAAGAATGGAAACTGCTATGACTATTAAACCTTACTTTGTACCTTAAAAACATGTTAAAGCATAACCGCCCCAGTAGTTGCATTATTCCTTAATAAAGCATCAGAACATTTAAACATTAATATTCACTATCTGATTCAAACCCGGTGTCATCTGTTTCTTAATTCAAGCAAGTCTCTTTTATAAAAAGCAGCCAAATTTTTGACTAATAAAAACATGGCTGCTTTTCTTACCGCTTATCATTTCAACCGTCTGCAACAAGCAATTTCATTTCTGAGACTTTTCGTATATCTCCCACTGAATATCCAGCATCTCCTTTTCGATCTTAAGAATAACCCCGCGTTTTGTATCCGGGTTACGAATAGCCTCATTATAATCAAATTTCTTATTGTGAAGTTTTTTCCTCAAAGAAGCGGTTTCATCCAGAAACTTCTGGTACTCTTCCTGATTTTTCTTATAATCTTCCTGGTACTTTTCATAGGCTTCAGCATCATACCCTTTCATTCCATAACCACCGGAACCCATCATGCCGCCCATATGACCCTGTCCCATCATTCCTGATCCACCCATATGTCCCTGTCCCATCATGCCACGGCCGCCCATGTGGCCTTTCCCCATCATGCCGCACTCACCATATCCACCTTGTCCCATCATGCCGTATCCACCCATACGACCTTGTCCCATCATTCCGGGACCCATTCCATAACCACCGTAGCCCATCATGCCGGAACCCATTGCCGGGTACTGTGAGGAGTCATTCTCTTTCGTTTCTCCATAACCTGTACTGCCCATCATACCCTGACCTGACATATGACCCTGGTCAGTCATATGGCCGCCGCTCATCTGGGCAAAACCGGGTACTACTGACAAACCCAAGATTAAGATTGTTGTTAAAAATGCACGTTTCATATCTCCCCTCCTTTATTTTTACTGCTGTTTATTCAAGGCCTCTAAATTGTTTGAATATTATTTTTTACCATCGTTACGTCAACTTAGCTATGATTTAAATCATACAACAAAAGTTCTACTGTACCTTGTTAAGTCCCTCTAATCACAGAAAGTCTGTCATTGTATTCTTCTTTTGTAATTTCCCCTTCAGCATACCTTTTCTTCAGAACATCCTGAGCTGACTCTATTGCAACAGACTCATGACTACTGCTGAAAAGCTGCTTTAACAGATAAATCACGCCCATTATAACAAGCGCCCAGAAAAGAACCATAAATATCCAGCCAAATCCGAACCCTCCATATCCCATACCAGCAACGTCTCCCCAATGCATCATATCTCTCACCTCCTTTGTTTATTGTTGATTTAACATTAACAACATATTTCGAAGAGAATATGAAGAGGAAGTGAATAAAGTATGAAGATAACCCTTATAAATATAAGAAATTCTTATCTTCATATTCTGTTCATATTTAACTTGTAAAAAAGAGTATGTTTGAAAGTAGAAAAGCGTCCGGTTTAGTTATTCTGATACTGGTTATTTCTTTATTAATCCCCTTCAATACTGCAAACGCCTGCAATGGCAAGGACGTCATTATATCAGACAGTTCACTCCTCGGTAATCAGGACAGCCGCTACAGTATCAAAGACAGCGAGGGCAATCTATTAGTCCATGAATCAGAAGTGTATATTACTCCTGAACTGGCCCGTGCAATTGCTGTAAAGTTTGTCACCGATAATATTGATAACCCACCTCTTCCATTGACATTCCGCAAGTTAGAATATGTACACAAAAAACTCGTTTACCAGTTTGAGTCACAGCCTTTGGATAATTATAACGGCAAGTACCATTTGGGCCCCGTAAACTTTGATGTTGATAAGCTCGTAATGGATGTGGATGCAGTTACGGGCAATCTTTATCTGGCAACTGGATGCGGTTCTGCACCGGCCAAGGAAGTCTACAAATACAATCCTTATGATTTTGCCGGCTTTGATTCGTCCGGCACAGGACCATTTGCGTCCAATAACACCAACTTCATCGCCCGTAAAACAGGAAACTTAATAAAAGTTGACGGCCGCATAACTCCAGGGGAGTGGGACAACACGGGCCACAGATATTTTTACCTCGGAGACTATAAACCCCACGATCCTTCCAAAAATCATGAGGAACCATACTACTATGCCGAAGTATTTACACAAATAGATGATAACAAAATCTATTTTGCTGTAAAAACAGACACACCTTACTGGGTCGGACTACTGTTTAAAAATGATGCTAACCTCGGAATGCTCGGAGCCTATAAAGATGCAAAGGTCATGAAGTCCAGTGGGTCAGTTAGTGACAGATATTTTACTAAGCGTGAAAATAGCACTTTTTTTCTGGAACCTGACGATATAGATCATATTATTAATAAAGGCCATCACCAGAATGATTTCTATACATACGAATTTTCTTTCCCTCTTAAATCAAATGATAAGCAGGATGTATCCTTTGAAATCGGCAAGGCCTATAACTTGCTGCTTGTCGTTGGTAATACTCTTGAGCATCACGGCATATTCACCCTGGATAAAGCACACGTTAATCATGACCACTCAAAAAACAATGAAGAGCATGTAGACGTATATGCAAGCAACGAAACAATGTTCCGTATTGGAGACGAAGCCGGCAAAGACATTTTCGGCAATCCCATAACTGTCGCCTTTACAGGTTTTGATTCCGGACAGGACTCTGCAAAAAAGGAGAACCACTTTCATTACATTCAAGCTTCGTTAAAAGACTTCGATGCACGTGCTTCCATGACAGGTTATATAGGTTTTTCGTCAATAGCCCTTGGTTTGATAGGGGGCTTAATAATCATGCGAAAGTTAAACCGCTCAGGCAATAATCCAGCAGAAGAACAAGATACAGAAGGGGTTGACCTATTTAAATTTAATTGGATAAAACAGCTAGTCACCTCAAAATATTTCAGGTATTTATTCATCGTTCCCACACTTATCATTTTCCTTGCCATTATATATTTAGGTTTTTCTGATGTGCAGGACGGCCAGCGAAATATTGCAACTGTTTTCACCTGGACTTTATGGTGGTCTATTATCATATTTACGTTTATCATTGCAGGACGCTTCTGGTGCATGATGTGCCCATTTGCAGCCATTTCAGACTTTGTGCAGAAATATATTTCTCTGAATAAAAAGCTCCCTCACTGGATGCAGAACATGGGACTGCAGATTATAGGTTTTCTGATATTGACCTGGGCATTTTCTACTCTGGCATTCGGCAGCAGTCCCTTCATAACTG
Organism: Nitrospirota bacterium; assembly: GCA_003354025.1. Classification (GTDB taxonomy): domain Bacteria; phylum Nitrospirota; class Thermodesulfovibrionia; order UBA6902; family UBA6902; genus Glo-13. Next base: position 30,021 of record PIVU01000004.1, on the reverse strand, counting down.
CTGTAGTAATTCTTATCATTCTCTCTGCCGCCGTTATATTCAGTATAGTTTATGAGCGCCGGTCCTTCTGCCGGCACGTATGTCCAATCGGGGCAGTAATCGGCATTTACTCAATGATATCCCCCTTAGAGCTGCGGTCATGTAAGAAAGGCCGCTGCGAAGCACATGGACGAAAAACATGTGCAGAAGCATGCCCGATGTTAGAGTCACCTGAAGACATGGATAACAACGTATACTGTAATTTCTGCATGAAATGCCAGCCTGCCTGTCCTTCGCAAAACCTCAGTTTGCGCCTAAGATCATTCGGCAAGGATATTTATTCAAGCATTCGTAAATCAAAGGCGGAAGCCATCGCAGCATTATTATTGTTGGGAGTAGTCATTGTAGAGACTCTTGCTATGACCTCATCATGGGGACCGATAAAAGCCGGTTTCAGTTCATTTACTGGTGTTACCGAATCTTCACTGGTTTACACTATAACATTTACACTTGTACTTTTAATCCCCGTGGCAATATTTTATGTAATATGCTACATACTCAAGCTATGGCTCGGCAAAAATGAATACAGAACTATTGACCTTGTAAAAGATTTTGCCTTTCTCTTTATACCAATGGGCGTGGGCCTTCATTTCGCACACAACATTCAGCATTTGCTGCTCGAAAGCCCTATAGCACTTCCAGCCACAGTACGTTTTCTTCAGAATATCGGTATCGGTATGTCATTGCCCATAAACTGGAATCCAGCTCCCCTTCTTGGGCTAAAAGCTATCTACTACATTCAAATGAGCATACTGGCAGCAGGATTCATTTTAACCTTGTATGTACTTTACCGTTTACTCAGACGCTATCAAAAACCACTTTATCACATGTATAAGATGACCATCGCAATGTCCTTGTATGCCGTTGTCATTGTCGTGTCAGCTATATATATGCTTGGACTGCCGATGAGCGGCAGGCATGTACATTAGGAATCCATTAGAATGATCAATTCACTATCAGCCAAAGCGAGGAATACATGAAAATACAGAATTTAGTGCGAAAATATTTCATCGATATTTTTCTTCTTATTATTCTGCTGGTTATTTTCTTAGGTGTATCAGCAGCACATGTTAATGCATCAGCAGATGTAACAAACCGCAGTGTTCCAGTAACGCTTAACAAAATAACCGATCTTATGAAATCAGCAAAGATGAATGAAGCAATTGCCCCTGAACAGGCACCAGATTTTACTTTAATGTCTATTGATGGAGATAAAGTAAAGCTAAGTCACAAACAGGGCAAAGTTGTTTTGCTTAGTTTCTGGGCAACATGGTGAGGATGGTGCAAGAAGGAGTTGCCTTCTCTGGAAAACCTGCATCAACATTTCAAGAATGATGAATTTGAACTTATCGCTATTTCAGTCGGTGAGAATAAAGAAGTTGTTCAAACATTCATTGAACAACACGGCTATTCATTCGTCAACCTGCTTGATTCAGACAAAGCAGTCAGCGCATTGTATAGCATACGGTCCCATCCGGCAAAATTTCTCATCACAGGAGACGGAAAGCTGATTGGCATGGCAAAAGGCTACGGGGAATGGGATTCAGCAGAGATGAAAGCACTGATTAATTATTTAATGAGTTTATAGATTACTTGTTTAGATACAATTGAAAACATTTTTATCGAAAAACAAATTGTAACACTTTTGTAACAGAATACAGCTCTTAATAAAGAACACAGAGGAATATGAAGGAAGATGCAGAACAGGATAATACCGGTAATTATTAACCTTGCAATTAAAACAACTCCCTCTCCAGCACATCACAAATAAATGTATCCCAGAATCCCGTATCCACTTGCCCGGGAAGAGTGCTCTTTTGCGATAATTCCTCTACTTCTTCCATGAGGCTCTCCAGAGCAGGAGCGACTTCTGCCAGGTAGTCCATCCCCCCCTTTTTGACTTCAATAAGAAAGGGCGCTTTTTCAAGAGGGAATGTTATAGTCCCTTTTGTTAGTATCTCTTTTGTTTGATAGGCTGCCCTGAATGCATGGGAAATTGCTTTCCAGTCAACTTCTTTATTTTCAGCCGCAAGCCTTGCACGACTTCCATAGTCATCATAGAATTTCTCGAGTATCGGAATGACATAATCTATCCCTGCAGACTCCTGGAATATTTTTCCGCAGACCTGGTATTGCCGCATTCCGTTCGGATCTACACCCAGATCATAGCAATGCTCTGCTCGCGGCAGCATATCCCATATATCGCGAAGCCGTTTGGCGCGAGTCTCCTCCTTGAGCACATCCAGGACCTTCAGTACCGCATTAATACGGGAGCCTTTAATTCCGTATTTGCTCGCCTGTCTTCTGGCATACTCAATAAAGGACTTCAGGTTTTTAGTGTAAAACATATTCCGGTTCTTTACGATTGAATTCCATATGTCTGATGTTTCATAAATCATATTATCAGGGGCATGAAGCATGTCCATTGCTACCGTTTGCCCCTCACATGCAAGTTTAATAAAATGGTGCAATGAGTAGTATTCATAATCAACATCCTCAGCAGTATTCTTACTCCTGTCCGTTCCGCTGGTATATGTGTAACTCTTTGGAATTCTGCCGAGGAGGACCTGCTCTTTCAATGGAAGAAATACACCCTTGTAATCTATGTCGGATTCAGACGTTGCAGTCCCGTAGAGGTGGGCGCCGAATTTCATTTTGACAATTAACTTTATATTTTCATCAAGCAGCATTGGTATTTATAATATATGTGTGCCCTCAGAAGCAGAGAAAAACAGGATTGACACTCAACCATTTATCAATGAAAAGCATGCTTCTTCAGGGTGATATTTCAGCGATTAAAAGCTTCAAAAAAACTCACTGTTTAAGAACCGTTTAATAAAATACCACAGCTTAACAGGCCATATCAATACATTTATTTATAACCAGCACCAGACCACCTGTATTTGATCAAACCGGAAGCTGGCATGCGATGTGTCACAATAATAGTGTGCCAGATCGCGCTATCGCTGTTTTGAGCAATGCTAAAGCGTAAGCCTTTGAACTCCTAAACACCTTCACCAGTCAATAGATCTCAAAGAATACAAATCTCACTGAGTTATAGGGAACAATCTGCTGAAACAAAAAAGAGGGCCTGACATTGCAGACCCCCTGAAAATTACTTTATATAATTGAATACTAAATTTACTTTTTCCTGCGATAGTGCCTAAACCCTAATGCTGCTGAACCTACAATAAACAGAGTAGAACTAATCGGCTCAGGGACTACTGCGATCCACCCGCTTTCACTTCCATCTCCCGTATTCTGGACGTGTGAAGCAGAATAAAAAGGCCCGTGCCCTCCCGATGGGCTGCTCAAATAATTAAAGGATGAAACATCAAAGGATCCGCCACCAGTATAACCCAGGTCATATACAACTGTTTCTCCAGAGGAGAATACATTCCCACTAGTTGAAAAAGCAAACATAAAATCATACTTTCCGTCACCGTCCGCTTGCAAATTATTTTTATCCTTTGTAACAGAAGAAGAACCTACTGCTGATGTATCGTTTGGATTAATATTCAGGGAAGCCAGGTCAAGATCATCGTTAAAATTAAAATACCATTCCTTAATTTTCTCAGTGCCTGTCAAATTTGAAGAACTCATAGACAATTGCACGTTAGGGCCTACATCAATAAAGGTTGCCGTAATCCACGGAGCAGTACCATTAGGCGCAACTCCACCGCTGTATTCCATGTCCAGGCCGAAAGTAAGAGTCCCGGCGTTAGCTGAACAAACAATTGACAATGCGATAATGACTGCCAATGGTAGTAATAAAACTATTTTTGATATTTTTGTAACCATGTTAGGCCCCTGTTTAATAAAACCATGTTTTAATGATAAATATACGGGTAGTTCTTTCATATTAGTATATATAAGTCAAACAATCAAATATGAAATTCTCATATTGCATATTAGGCTTACATATATGCGTAAGCGCGCAAGTTTATTTTACACAACTTGCCCCCACATTTTTCCTTTAAATAACATACTGTTGCACCTTCATCACTTCATAACATCTAATCTGTTTGTCTATAGAATAACGGTTTAAAGCATCATGGAAAAAGCAGGGAATTGACGCAGTGTGACCACTGCAATGCTGCAGCAGATATTATTTTTGACTGTCTTTAACTGACAGCTTATATTTCTCAATCATATCATAAAGAGTCGGGCGGCTGATGCCAAGCTCTTCTGATGCACGCTTAATATTGCCTTTGTTCCGTTCAATTGCACTGCTTATTAGATCTACTTCGAGTCTTTTGCGGGCTTCTTTCAGGGTAACTCCATAGTATCTGCGGTCCACCCGATCACCAGAACTCCGGGTGTTTGATTCTTCACTCAGCCCAAGATCATCAGGTTCAATAATGTTAGCATCCGTCGTTATTACAGCCTTCTGAATTTTGTTTTCAAGCTCTCTTACATTGCCAGGCCATGAGTAATTCATAATTGCGTCCATCGAGGCACGGCTAAAAGCTGTTGCCTTGCTTTTAAACGTCACCCTGTTTCGCTCCAGAAACGCTTTGGAGAGAAGCTCCAGATCAAAATCCCTGTCACGCAAAGGTGGAATCTCGATAGATATAACACTCAACCTGAAAAACAGATCTTCCCTGAATTTGTTTTCCTTCATTGCAGTCTGCAAATCAATATTAGTCGCAGCAATAACCCTGGTATCAATTTCAATATCAGTCCGCCCCCCAATCCTTTGGAGCTTTTTCTCTTGCAAAAACCTCAGCAGTTTCGCCTGAAGCATTGTAGACATTTCCCCGATTTCGTCAAGAAACAGAGTTCCCTTATTTGAATATTCAAGCTTACCATTCTGCTGGGCATAGGCATTGGTAAACGAACCCTTTTCATGACCGAAAAGCTCAGATTCAAGCAGATTTTCCGGAATAGCTCCACAATTAATCGGGATGAACGGTCCATTCTTCCTTGTACTGTTATCATGCAATGCTCTTGCAACCAGTTCCTTGCCGGTGCCGCTTTCTCCCGTAATAACAACTGTGGCATCAGTTGAAGCTACTTTCTGAATAGTAGAAAAAATGCTCTGCATCTCCATACTCTGACCGATCATTCCGCAGAAACCCGCCTCTCTATTGAGAATTTTATGCAGGTCCTTATTCTCCGATTCAATGTCTGCCAGATGGAATGCTCTCTTTATGATTACCTTCAATTCATTCATATCTATTGGCTTCAGGAAGTAATCATAGGCTCCCATTTGTATGGCTTTCAAAGCATTTTCTCTTTCATTATTGCCCGTCACCATTATCACCTGAGTGCCATAAGCCTTTTTAAGTATCTCTCGAAGACAGGCAAAGCCCTCAATCGCACTATCGTCTTCAGGAGGCAAGCCGAGGTCAAGGGTCACTACCCTGGGTTCATATTTCTGAAACAGTTTTAATGCAGACATTCTGTCATATGCCTGATGCACAGTGTAATCTTTGGACAAACCCCATTTCATCTGAGTCTGGATGTCAGCATCGTCTTCTATAATTAAGATATTTTCCATTGTCTGGCACTGCGTATTTTTGATCATGCAGCTATCTGCACATATGTTTACGCATTAGCAATAATGATCAATCGTTTATGGTTTACACTAACACCTTGTCTGTTATTCACTACAGGATGCACCCAAAACTGATTTAGAAATAGTCATGAGGCTACATAGTGGATCGTTTACATATATCCTAAATCCCTGAGCTTGCCCATAATCTCTTCTTTGCCCTGACCGCGCCCAGCTCTTTCATAGGTATTTTCAAGGTCCTGTTCCCATGCCGGAATATCAGACATTTTAGTGGTGGATCCTTTTGCACCCAGCGAGCGATAACCTTCTTTGTACAAAACACAAAAAGGGAGTTCATACTTAAACATAAAATTCCATATATCGCGCTCTGTAAAATGCAAGATAGGCTGGACACGCTCATGGGGAGGAATTCTCCTCGGACTAAAATAGTCTTCTTCTATTCTTGCCTCCTGCTCGTCCCACCTGATGGCAGTTGCAAGGGACTTAACATTATTCTCTTCCATGAAGACATTCATGGCTACCGTCTTCATGAGGTGATTACCGACAAATGATTCAGGCTCAAAAGGAAACTCTTCATCCTCAAACTCGAGCACTTCAATTTCACTCTTATTCCGCTCATTGAGGCTGCTGACTTTTACCATGTCACCGACCTTCTCCGCCTTATCGCTCACATCAGTATTCTTGGCTATTCGTGCATCCAGGCCCCATTCTTCTTTAAGCTGATTAAATATGTCCCAGATCTCTTCAAATACATATCCTTCATCAATAAACATGCACTTGGGAACCTGGACTCCCAGTTCTTTACATGCCTCCCTGAACAACCAGACCATTGTCGTGCTGTCCTTGCCTCCTGTCCATGCAACAGCCATATTTTCCACACCGTGGTTTTCAATCGCTTCTTTAATTATTTTCTTTGAATATTCAATCTTTTCATCGAGACTCATAGACATCAATTTTTCCATTTCATCCTGTGTCAAAATATCCTCCTCCTGGCTATGGGTTTCCCATTAAGGGGAACATGATTTATCAGCATTAAACATATAGTACATTAATTATTTGATCTGTTATTAAATAGTTACTATTCGGCACTTCAATAAATATCTTTAACATATCTTTTCTGAACCGGTCAGTCTACTGACAATTATACCTCTATTTTCTGAAAAACATACTCTGCCAACCGTTAAGTTAAATAATATAACTTGGCAGATATATTATTATGTCAGTGCCTTCCCCTTCAACACTATTCACCCTGATCTTTCCAGAGTGATCTTCAACTATAGTTTTGCACTGATACAACCCTATTCCCAACCCCTTTTTCTTGGAAGTATGAAAAGGCTTAAAAAGGTCCCTTTCTAAATATTCCCTGGACATGCCAGGTCCGTCATCTGAAACCTTAATAAATGGTATATTGTTTTCCTTTCCCACTACAACATCTATACTGCCCTTGTGCCCGATGGCATCCAGCGAATTCATTATAAGGTTAACAACTACTTTATGAATTTCCTCTATGTCAAACTTAGTTTCAACAGTCTCCTTTTCTGTATAATTCAGCTTTATATTTTCATTTAAACTAAATTCACTTACGGCTTTATTTACACACATTCCCAAATCATGATACTCCAGGTTAACACTTGTCTTCTGATGAAGATTCTTCAGCTTCATAGTTATTCTATTAATCTTCTCCGATGTGTTTGCAATGCCGCGAATAGCATCCTTTTGAAAATCCGGATTTTCAATGTGCTCTTCTGCATTTTGAGCAAGCATAGTAAGCATTGACGACGCATTCTTAAGATCATGAATAACGAAGGAGGAAAGTTTTCCGATTGCCTCCATCTCTTTGGCCTCTATTAGTTCTTCCGACAGTCTGGCATTAAGAATAGAGGCCGTGGCCTGCCTGGCAAGGGTTTTCAGCAAATCATAGTCTTCATAATTATACTCAACATTTGCCAGAGCTTCTCCCAATATAATAAATCCTATAAGTTTATCCCTATGCAGAAGAGGCACTATTAGACAAACATTGTTTTCCTCCATAAAGTCCGCACTTTTCAAAACCGTTTCATTACATTTAGGATCATGAATATATAGTATCCACTGTTTTTCCTTTAAAAAATCAATAAGCTCTTTATTCGGCCTGCTGCTGCCTTCCCCTGTCTCTACCGCCTTTACACAAGCATACTTTCCATTACCCCTGTCATCCAGCCAGATAGCAACACTTTCAGAACCAATAGAGTCCTTAAATCCCTCTGCTATTGAACCCAGAAGTCCTTCATATGAATGTTTCAGGGATATACGCTGGGTAAACCGCAGCCACTGTTCCCGATAATCATACTTATGCCTGTAAAAATTTTTACTGATTATGACAACAGCTTTTCTTCTAAGCTGCTCTGAAAAGATTACCGCTACAATCGCTATCATTCCCACAAAAGCAAGGAATATAGTTATATTCTCTCCAACTTGAGGATCTACATACATCATACCTTTGCCGAGAATACCTATGCCCACAAGATACACAGCAACAACAAAAATACTTATTGACCTGTAGACGACCCTTCTCGATACAACAACCTGCACATCCATCACATTATTTCGCAGGAGTGAATAGGCGATAAATAAAACAGAAATCAGAATTATCCCTGCTTTAACGGAAACAAGATTCATATTAATATAGCGGTAGAGAAGCGCGTGGCTATAATAAAATATGTTAATTGCCACAATCCCCCCCACTCCAATCAGTGTCTCTTTGATTTTCGCACGTTCTGTGTTGGAGGAGCATCTCAATGTTGCCTCGATATTCACAATTGACATTAGCAAATAAAAGAGCACAATCAACTTAAAGGTATACCCGGCATAGTTAAGATAAAGAACTTTAGATTCTCCGATCAGCTGGACATAATAAAAATAGTCTAAGGGGACTACAAGGCAAAATATGACTAAAACAGGAGAGCCCAGAACAAGGGTTTTTGACAGCTTATTGATTGACCCGCTCAATGTATGCCGGGCAAAGCTAAGTGCAAACAAAAGCCATGAAGGTGCCATTACAGACTCGGCAACAAACACAATCCTCTTCATTTGGAATAAAGATGCAGGGTTATACATACCCATGGCATCACCCATGATCACAACCGCTGTTGCGAGAAGACCTATGGAGAATGCAACATTAAGCCTCAGGTGATGACGCTTAAATATAACCGCAAAAGCTACCAGTACGGCTGTTCCGGCTGCAACGATCGAAATTATTAATGATATCATCCAACTTACCTGCAAAGCGTTTTATTTTACAAATAGCATTATACTTCAAAACAACCTTTGATATACAAAATATTGAGCCCGCTCAATCCCCGTAAACAAAACATTCTTCATATTTTAACAATAATGACCCTTTATAGCACCTTTCTGCACCATACTATGTAACAAGTTCAAATATATAATTATTACTTAAAGTTATGTTATCATCTACTATAATATACATAATAAAACGCCTGATCCGGTCTGTAAATATAGTCCCTTACAGCATTCGGGCAATGAATTACCGGGGATATTTTTTTAATGGACGATAGCCACAAAAATGAATTTCTGAAGAAAACGCAATTATTCTCCTCGCTGGACAGCAAGAGTATCGACAATATCATCACAAGGATGGTAGTTAAGCAGTTTAGAAAAAATGAGACCATTCTTTATGAAGCTGATACAAATAAGTACATGTACCTTATCCTATCCGGCAAAGTTAAAGTCGTTCGCACAACAGAAGACGGCAAAGAAATTATTCTCGCCATGCACCAGTCGGGCAACTTTTTCGGGGAAATGTCCTTAATCGACGGCAAAACAACTCCGGCATCGGTCATAGCAACATCAGATTCTCTGATATCGATAATATCCCAGCCAGATTTTTTCTCAATACTCTTTTCTCAGGATAAAGTCGTAGAAAACCTTTTAAAGATTCTCTGCACACGTTTGAGACAGTCCTGGGACACTATACAGTTATTGAATTTCAATAATGCTTCCCATAGAACAAAAATGCTGCTTCTTATGTTATGCGATGAGTATGGTGAGAAAACTCCGGAAGGTATTGTTCTGAAAATCAAACTGACTCACCAGGATATTTCAGACATGACCGGACTTACCCGGGAAACAGTTACAAGGGTGCTTGACAAACTGCAGAAGAGCAAGGAAATCAGCATTATTGAAAATAAGGCAATTCGATTAAGCCCCGATTTTCTCAGAGATGATTTTGATATTAGAACATAGTTATTTTTTGGCTGGCAGTTCAACCTTCCTGATCGATAATCATTCTGCTCTATTCAACTAATAACCGGCTTCATACCACCAGCGATAGTGACACTTAAATTTACATATCATGTCAGCTGGCCCCTTCGTAACATGCCGTACTTAATTGCTTTTTAGACTATTGTAATATTTATTTACACTTCTCGTGATTCAAATCACATCCAACTCCGCAATCCGTTTTTTATCATATACCTAAGATAGAAATAAATAAATCGTTTCCGATAAGGGTAAACCCTGGGTAACCAGGGGACACAAAGCCACGGGTCCTGTAAAGGATAGCCGGGTCGTCGAAGAAGCAGTGCTTTCCCAGAGTTTATCTATTGGAATAAAGCCTGTTTGCCTTTAGGGAAACAGGCTTTATTTTTTGGGGTGAAGGAGATGGGAATAATGACAATTAATAACAACAACAGACATATCTTGCTACGTATCTTACTTTTCTGTCTCATTATACTTGGCGCTACTACGAGCTATGCCGCAGATACAACAGTGACCTGGAACGCGCCCACCGAAAATGAAGACGGGTCTCCCCTTGGCGATCTTGAAGGGTACATTATTTATTATGGAACTTCATCAGACACATACACCCAGAGCATTGATATCGGTAATGTAACTACGTACCAGTTGAGCGGCCTTGAATATGAAACTACTTACTACATTGCTCTCACGGCCTATGATACCTCCGGAAATGAAAGCAACTATTCAAGCGAACAGCCCATACCTATTGGTCCTGCCTCTGATACAACATCTCCTGACATTTCAAGCGTACTAGCTTCAGAAATTACTGAGACTTCTTCAACCATATCATGGACCACTAATGAATCTGCAGACACAAAAATCCAATATGGAACTACAATCTCCTATGGCAGTTCTACTTCGCTTGATTCATCAACGGTTACAAGCCACAGCCAAAGTATTACCGGTCTATCCGCTTCCACTCTTTATCATTACAGAGTACTGAGCCGTGACCCTGCCGGCAACCTGGCGATTTCATCAGACTATACGCTTACAACACCGGATACTACTTCACCTGTCATTTCAAATATACAGTCAGCAGGAATCACCGTATCCTCCGTTACTATAACCTGGACAACCAATGAAGCAGCCGACACTCAGATTGAATACGGCACCACAACTTCATATGGCAGTTCCACCACACTTAACTCATCTTCAGTCACAGGCCACAGTCAAAGCATAAACGGACTTTCCGCATCTACTCTTTATCATTACAGAGTGCTGAGCCGTGACGCCGCAGGCAACCTGGCAACATCATCTGATTCAACTTTCACGTCAGCCGATTTGCCTGAAATAGATTATTACTGCGACAGCGACAGCGACAGTTACTATGCAAGCTCGATCAGCGGCACATGCACAGGTACTGGCTGTGAACCTGCTGAGTGTCAGACAACAGCAGGTAACGACTGTAATGACAGCAGCGCCGGCATAAACCCCGGGGCAAGCGATGACAATTGTAATGGCATAGATGAAAACTGCAGCGGAACAGCTGACAACGATTATGTAATCACTGTTACTTCATGCGGAGCAGGGGTATGCTCTTCAGTAGGCCAGATAGAGTGTCAGGATGGATCAGAAGTCAATTCATGCACACCTGGTTCTCCCACTGAAAGTACTGAAGCAACATGTGATGATCTTGATAATGATTGCGACGGACAGATTGATGAAGGCTGTGCCCCGATCATTAAAGTAAGCAAAGTTATTCTGAGCGAAGATTTTTCAGAGGGTATTCCTGATACATGGACAAACCAGGGAAGCTGGAATACAGACAACTCCTGCAGACAGAACATGGAATACCCCTTTGTTGAGCCGGCAGCTATAGTTGACTCATCATGCTCAGCAACCTCCAATGAAGTACTCGTTACAGACTCCTTCGAAACACCTTCCTGCAGCAATGTGGAGCTTGAGTTCAGCAATCAGTACAACTGGTATTCAGGCAGCTTCGAAGTCGATGTAAGCGATGACGGCGGCCAGACCTGGACAAGCAATTTATATGTAGACACAGATGACGGCTATCCTTCACCGCAGTGGAAAAATGTAGACATCAGCTCCACAGCTGACAGCAGTAATGCACAGGTAAGATTCAGTTATGCAAACAGCAGTTCCAGCGGCTTCTGGGCAATCGATAATGTCTGGGTAACATGCCAGTCCCCCCAGGTTGAGTTTACAGGCACTGTTATTACATCTGCCACAAGGACTATTATGATTACGAATTCAGGAAATGAAAACCTTTCTGTAGGCAATATAGCAATCAACGGCACAAACGCCTCGGAATTCACTCTTAATGAAAACGACAACTGTTCAGGAGAAACCCTTGCACCGACAAAAACCTGCACCTTTGATGTTGACTTCTCATCATCAACTCTGGGCTCAAGCACCGCCAGCATCTCCATAGCATCAGATGATCCTGCTACTCCAACATCTACATTAACTCTTGAAGGAACAGTCCTTGAACATCCTGTCCCTCAAGTAATAGTCAATGGCTCTACTGACGCCGCCAACGTTCTCAACAGAGAAAACGTAACGGTAACCATACAGCTGGACCCGAAAGACTTTGACGGCAAAAAGGCCGATTGGTGGGTCCTGTATGAATACCGTAATCGTTTCTACTATTATGACTCTTCAAACGGAAAATGGAGAAGAGGTTCTTCCTATTACAAGCAGGACACTATGACTAATACAGGGCCTATAACTGTCAAGAACGACTCAAGGTCCGCTAAGGGCGCTTATACATACTACTTTGGTGTTGATATAAACATGAACGGCAATAAGGACGGGGGCCAATACTTTGAGGATTCTATAACAGTTAATGTAAATTAAGCATAATCTTAATAAAGCCATACTTAACGGCAGGGTCCCGGAGCCGGACCACGAAAGTGCAGCAGCCTTCGTGGTCCGGCTTTTCCGCTTTTGCAGAGCATACCTCAATTCAAACTCATTGAAATTACATGGATTCAACTAGTTAGCGGTTCATGCTGATTCCCATTCCACCACCCAACTTACTCACTTGCCGGCAATGACTTTAATAATAATTTCAAATATGCATAATAGTGTCTTGTAATATCTTGTCTGGATAACCTAATCAAATTAAAAGGTTGTACATACTGGTAATAATACTATCACATAATCCGGAATATGCTTATATTACTGTAAGTTATAGCAACACATAGAAGGGAATACACAATATTGAACATAACTATTTTCCAGCGTCTTGCTATTGGATTCCTGGCAATACTGCTGCTTGCTATGACAGTAAGCATTTATGCAATATTTCAGCTTAGCCAGCTGGAAAACATTTCAAAATCAATACTTTCTGTAGACACGCAGTTAATTGACCACAGGCAGAAACTCTCAGACCATTTACTGTCAATGATGCGGTATGAAAGAAAATACATCATTATTAAAGACAAGAGCCTCTTTAAACATTTTCTGCTGGCCAGAGATAATTTTGAAAAACAGTTCAAAGCAACTTCTGCACTCTCAAGCTCTCCTGAAGTAGAGGTAATTCTGGATAATGTTAAGAGAAGTTATGAAGCCTATAATAATCTCATTAATGAAGAAGTATCGAATATAAAAAAGGGCAGGCAATATTCTGCAAACACTTTTAAGCAGGAAAAGGAAGACGCTGTAAATCAAACAGTGGGTAAATTAAAAGAGCTGGACACCTACAGTCAAATCAGCACTTACAATAAAGTAAAGAAACTGGGAGAAGCTGAAGGCAATGCCAGTAGTGTAGCAATAATTATAGGATTAATTTCCCTCATATCAGGAGTGATCATATCTATAGTTATTACTATTACAATCACAAAGCCACTATCCATTATCAAGAACAAAACAAAAGAGATCGCCTGCGGCAATTTCGGTGATGCTCTGCATGTAAGTTCCCCTCCGGAGATACGTGAATTGGCAAATTCCTTTAATTTAATGTGTACACAACTGGAAGAAGTCGACCAGTTAAAGTCTGACTTTTTTTCTTTAATGTCCCATGAACTGCGCACACCTCTCACAACAATTAAAGAAGGAAGCAATCTCGTACTGGAAGGCCTGAGCGAAGATGAATCCGCAGGTAAACAGAAAAGGTTGCTGACTATAATAAACGAGGAATGCATTCGTCTCATAAATCTTGTCAATTCGCTCCTGGACCTGTCAAGGATGGAAGCAGGAATGATGCTGTATACGTTCACTGTATCAGATATTACCTCATTAATTAATAAAGTAACACGTGAACTGGAGCCCCTTGCTGAAACTAAACAAATAACGGTTAAAAGAGATATAATAGACAGCCCTCCGCATGTGAAGATAGATGGGGACAGAATGCTTCATGTACTTAGAAACCTGCTTGGGAATGCCATAAAATACACTGACAGAGGCGGCACAGTAACTATATCTGTTAAGGCAGATAATGAACTGAAAATTTCAATATCAGATACAGGCTCGGGCATTAAAACCGATAATCTAGATATGATTTTCAACAAGTACTATAAAGTCAAAAGTAAAGATAAGGGCACAGGCCTGGGGCTGTTTATTGTGAAACATATTATAGACTCCCATGGAGGAAAAGTTTGGGTAGAAAAAACATCAGATCAGGGAACCACATTTTCCTTTGTATTACCGTTGTAATCCTGTTATTATCATTTTCCTGCGCTTCGCTTAATGACATGCACAGGAAACGGTATACAAATGAAATCTTTCTTCGCAGTGAAAAACTGCTTGCAGAAAAAGATTTTAACAGTGCAATAACGGAAAACAGGAAGGTGCTGTCTCTATACGTCAAAGGGCCTCCAGGGGACCAGGCTCTTTTCAATATTGCCATGATACACACTCACTATGGCAATCCGGACAGGAACTATGGCAAGGCGCAGATATTATTCCGACAGCTCATTCAAAACTATCCGGACAGTGACCTGCTCGAGCAATCAAAAAACTGGGAAACCATTTTGGACAGATCAGTCAAAATGCAATTAAGCCTTCAGGAAAAGGCCGACGCATTAAATCAGTTTATCCGCGCCAAAGAAGGTATTACCCACAACAACTTCGCAGTGGCGCTGAAGGCAAACGATAAAATACTGTCATTGTCTGACAAAGGTCTTTCAAAGGACAAAGCTCTCTATAACATTGCTCTCATTTATGCTCACTATGAAAACCCTGCCAGAAGCTACAAAAAAACCCTTCAGTATTTTTCAAGACTGATAAAAGAGTATCCAGACAGCCCATACAGTGAAGAGGCTAAAATATGGAGGGGTGTCATAAGAGCTATTGAGCAGACAAAGCAGGTAGACATTGAAATAGAAAAAAAGAAAAAAGAGATGGCAAGGTAATTATTATGGCAAAAGGAAAATTATTAGTAGTGGATGATGACAGCAATCTGCTTGAGGTCATCAAGATGCGGCTGGAATCAGCAGAGTTTGATGTGGTGACCGCCCTGAGAGAAGATGACGCAGTAACTGCTGTCAGGGAGCATATATTTGATCTCGCCATTATCGACCTTCAGCTGGCCGAAGGGGACGGTATTTCTTTAATGGCGGACATTCTTAAAATCAGTCCTGAGATTCCGGTCATTATACTCACCGCATACGGGACCATAGAGAGTTCTGTTGAAGCTATGCAAAAGGGGGCCTTCAATTACTTAACTAAGCCTTTTGACCCCAGAGAGCTTCTTATTCAGATTGATAAAGCCCTCGAAAACAGGAAGCTTACAGGAGAAGTCAAAAGACTGAAATATCTTTTTAACGAAAAATATAATTTTACAAATATAATTGCCAGAAGCGATAAAATGCTGAATATATTAAAGCAGGTATCGCTTATTGCCCAATCAGACTCAACGGTCTACATTCAGGGAGAAAGCGGTACTGGTAAAGAACTTGTTGCCAGGGCAGTACATCTTGCCAGCTCAAGAAAGGATGGGCCTTTTATTGCAATAAATTGTGCTGCTCTTCCGGAAACACTTCTGGAGAGCGAATTGTTTGGATATGAGAAAGGTGCCTTTACCGGGGCATTACGCAGTACAAAGGGCCTCTTCACAGAAGCCCACAACGGCACGATTTTTCTTGATGAAATGGCTAACATGCCTCTGTCTGTCCAGGCAAAAATGCTCCGTGTACTTCAGGAGCAGCAATTCTATCCAGTAGGAGGCAAAAAATTAATTGAAGTGAGCGTCAGAGTAATAGTCGCTACAAATCGTGATCTGAAAGTTGAGACTGAAGAGGGCCGTTTCCGTGAAGATCTTTACTACCGGGTACATGTTGTCCCAATTCATCTTCCCCCTCTGCGTGAAAGAAAGGATGATATTCCGGCCCTAGTAAAACACTTCATTAACAAAATCGCCCCAAAAATGAATAAAGAGGTGATCGGACTAACCCCTGGAGCAATGCAGAAACTATTAATGCATGATTGGCCCGGTAATGTTCGTGAATTAGAGAATACGATTGAGTATGCAATGACTATGACGCAGAGTAGCATGATCACCCAGGAGCTCATACTCCAAACCTGCGGACTCTTTCCTGAGCCACTGCAATCTCTTAAAGAAGCAAAAGCCAGTTTTGAGAGAAATTACATGATTAATCTCCTTGAATCAACAAAAGGAAATGTCAGTAAAGCCTCGGAATTAGCCGGCAAGTACCGTGCTGATTTCTATCTCCTCCTGAAAAAGCATAAACTCAAACCCGAGGATTTCAAAAAAGACTGAATTCCCCTATCAATTCCCTGCCCGTACTGAAGGGTTTCCAATGCAACTGAATAAGACCAGGAGTATCGGTTACCATTAAATCATTTTAATCCGGGCAGTTCCATTCCATTTGTGACCCGGCACACATTTTGCTTTACATTTCGCTGATATACTGCCTATAGCTGGGAGTCAAACGGAATCAATATAAACGTAAGTGCTTGTTATAACAGGGTAAAAATAAGCCACTAAAGTTATGACACAACTTAGTCGTTATAAGTAATGAAAAGGATTATTATGAAAATCAAATATGTTAGCTCACATTACAATAAATTTATCGTCCTCATCATATTACTTGCCATCATTACCACAACGTTCGGCTGTGGAAGCAGCAATAATACTCAATATGAGAAAATTTCTAACAGCTTGGAATACAGCGGATCCGTCGCCCTGTCATGGAACGCACCTACGTTAAACGAGGACGGCTCACCACTGACAGATCTATCAGGATATAAAATATACTATGGAACATCTTCTAATGACTATCAATATCAACTGGATGTAGGTAGTGTTACAAGCGTAAATCTCAGCAACCTTGCTCCGGGCACATATTATTTCCGGCTAGCGGCATATGACAAAGCAGGTAATGAAAGTGACCCTTCAGGTGAAATATCAAGGTACATAGAAGACACCAGTGAAGCCTGACGCCTATACACAATCACTATGCAGGCTACGTAAGATTATCAGCAGAGACAGGATAGAGGACAGATTGGCATCATATCTTTTTCAGTTTGTGATCAATATCGTTTATGAGATTTTTTATATAACCAAGCTCTTCAGCAACAGGTTTTTCAGCAGCCTTCTCCGGACCGGTTATTAGTTTATCCTCACTTAAAACAGCAAGTTGTTTTTCCAGTTGTTCAACTCGCTCTGCAAGCAAATTTCCCTGTCCCGCAAGCTCTGCCCCTGTAGAACCGGTTACTATTTCTTCAATTTCATCCAGCCTGCTTTTCACTGCTGCCATTTCTTCAACAATGTGCTCAATTGCTCCTTCAACATTAATAATTTTCAATGCAAGATCACCGGCAACCTTTGATAGTTTCTCATCCTCATTGCTTTTACTTTCAGTCTCAAGCACGTCCTGAGTTGAGATATTCCAGTAATCACGCGATTCAAGGTCTTTAGTCACTTCCCTCACAATATCGACATCAACCTTTTCAATGCCCTCAACAAATGCCGTCAGCAACGTGAAGTCACACAGTATATTAATGAGCCTTGGTATTCCTCTGCTAAAGTGATTGATAAGCTCCAGGATTTCACTATTAAGCTCCATGGCATTTACATTCCCGGCTATTGTAAGACGATGTTTAATATATTCTGCAATTTCATCCAGAGACAGGGGAGCAATATGATAATTAATATTTATACGCTGGCGAAGCTGAATAAGCTCAGGAAGCATTAATGTCGTCTTTAACTCGGGCTGACCAATGAGAATTATCTGCAGTAATTTTGCCCTGTCAGTCTCAAGATTAGACAACAATCTTATTTCCTCCAGGAGTGCGGGAGAAAGATTCTGGGCCTCATCAATAAGCAGGATCGGCTGCTTTCCATTTGCATATTGTTCAATCAGAAAAGAGTTCAGATCGCTCAATAACTTCGTCTTGCTTTTACCCTCTACATCCATACCGAAATCTTCATTTATCATTGATATCAGCTGCACTGACGACACTTTCGTGTTATTTACCCTTGACAGCCTGACTGAATCTGTTAGATTTCTTACGAGATTTCTGATAATAGTCGTTTTGCCAGAACCAACTTCACCGGTAAGCAGAATAAACCCGATCTTCTCCTTTATTCCATAGTCAAGATACGTAATAGCTTTTTTGTGAGTAGTGCTCCGGAACAAATAATCAGGATTTGGCGTTAACTCAAACGGCTTGTGGTTTAAAGAAAAATATTTTTCATACATTATATGACCCACTGCATCTATAAATTGAAGGACCCCTGCGAACTACGCCCATTGTTTCACCCTCTAGTATCATAAGACTTACAAATCTCTGGTATATTCATCATATAATTCAGGAGTTGTATTAAGTAATTCCTGTTCGATTTTTGCAATTTCCCCCAAATAAGGTGTTCGAATTCCGTGATAATCAACGGGATCACCGATCTCCTCAAAGGCAAAGCCAAACCTGCTTAGCAATATCAAAACCCCTTTTGTCATAAAAGAATACCAGTGAGTTATGTCCCTTTTTTTGCTTTCCCTGTATATGGCCTTAAATAGATTAAGGACTAATTCATGCCTGCTTCTTCTTTCACTGTACGACTCATTTAAGCGTTTCACATTTCTCTTGTTTTTGTATTTGTCTTCAGACCTTCGGGAGAATGTGCTGTGGCCGGAATAACGCTGAGGAAAATTAAAACTGCCAATACTCCTTCTCTCTTCATCATTACCATATATATATTTATCTTCAGCTCTTCTCCTGTAATCTCTGTGAATAACCATTCGTGATACTTCGCACAGCTTGTCCCGTGGAAGCTCATCGGCATTAATATTCAACTCACAGAACTTCTCAATAGGATATCCCTCCGATGAGTTCTGAATGAGCATGATAGCACCTACAATTTTACGGGTCTCATCCCTGGCAGCAAAATGAATTGCCTGCTCATCGTGTGCATCGGTAATAATTTCCTTGGAGTGGTTAATATGCTTATCAAATCCCCACTCCTGGCAATATACCTTATATCTCAGTTTATAAATCGCTTTGAGATCCTTTTCATCTGTCACAATACTAACAGTCAATGACATGAGCAACTCTCCTCATTTTAAAGTGTAACAGAACCTTATACTGTCATAATTAAAAGATGCTATACCATAACAGTAAGAGTAACATATTTATGTGACAGCACAAAAGCTGCACATAGTGTTACAGTGACAGCAGTCGCTTTTACTTGTCCTGAACAAACACATAATCTAATCTATCACGTGTCAAAACATGGTTACCTCACAACTAATTTATCTTTTAAATTGGGTGTTTATATATTATTAACGGATCATTTCTTAAAAAACTTAATTCCGATGCAATCCTCCTTCAATAATGGCATCCTAATTGCATTATATCAGGCAGTGTAATTACTGAATCGGGCATTGCCTTTTGATTCATAGAATTAAGAATAATACACTATGACTTGATTATAGTGTAGTTATTATTTATTATTTATCCATTGGGGACATGGAAATTCAAGTCTAGTTCAGCTTTCAATTTCCTCGTTAGCATCTATCTTAATATGAAAGGCAGGGGTACGTATGGAAAATACT
Organism: Nitrospirota bacterium; assembly: GCA_003354025.1. GTDB lineage: Bacteria > Nitrospirota > Thermodesulfovibrionia > UBA6902 > UBA6902 > Glo-13. The sequence continues at coordinate 10,188 of PIVU01000004.1, read as the reverse complement.
TTTATGCTTTAGACGCTATTTATTAAGCGTGCATTAAGTTGTATTTTTAGGGGACATGGGAAATCAGACGTAATTCATCCGTTATTTTCCTACTAACAAATAACTCATTTACCGAAAGGCAGGATAGGTATGAAAAGGTATACATGTATACTTATTGCAGTACTATGTTCAACGCTTTACTCAACCACTTCTAATGCGGAACTATTCGACCGGGGAAACGGTCTCATCTATGATTCAGTTCTAAACATTACCTGGATCCAGAATGCAAATCCGACACCCACAACACTCTACTGGGCCGATGCTTATACATGGGCAGACGGACTGGTTTATGAAGACTTTGATGACTGGAGACTTCCAGCGACTTCCACATCATGTTCCGGCAGCAGTTGCACCGGCAGTGAAATGAGCCATCTTTTTTCTGTTGACAACATATCATCAGGCTCCATGGGTTTGTTCACTGATGTGAAGCCTTCAATCTACTGGTCAGGCACTGAGAAAGATGCCGACAATGCCTGGAGGTTTAATTTCAAGAACAGCTCCGGCTATCAGGGCACAAGCTCCAAAGCAACAAAAAAATGGGCATGGGCAGTCCGCAATGGAGATTCAATCACACCAGTAGCTCCCGAACCGATAAGTTATGTACTCTTTATAACAGGGGGAGTAATGATGGTTTCAAGAAGATATTGGAATAAATCAAATAAAGCATGAAGTGTTAATCGCAATTTCGGAGCAATTGTAAGGGCGGGTTTCAAACCCGCCCCTACCATTAAGACATATATTCCTTCAAGGCATCTTTCCAGTGCCTTAACTCGTTTACCCCTTCAAGTTTTAACATAGTATTGCCAAGAATTGAAAAAGCAGGCCTCTTCGCCGGCCTTTTAAATTTATCAGAAGTAGTAGGTTTTACTATTGTACTGCTGCCTGACAGGCGGGCTATTTCAACAGCAAATTCATACCAGGAGCAATTGGATGAGTTAGTAACATGATATGTCCCGTATCCTCTACCTGCAAGATCCTTTAATGCAATAGCAAGATCATATGTATATGTAGGAGATCCCCGCTGATCATCAACAACATCAATCTCATCTTTTTCCGTCAATAACCTCTTAATTGTATCAACAAAATTATGTCCGTTGCTGCCATATAGCCAGGATGTCCGAACAATATAGTATCTACTGGTCAAAGATTTAACAAAATTCTCACCCATTAACTTTGAGAGCCCATACTGATTAACTGGATTGACAGGGTCCCATTCATTATATGGTTCACTTCGGGTTCCATCGAAAACATAGTCGGAACTTATATACATTACGGGGCACTTAACTTCTTCACAGGACATCGCTATATTTCTCGTGCCAAGCCCGTTCACAGCATATGCCTGCTCAGGTTCAAGTTCACTGTTGTCCACATCGGTATATGCTGCAGAATGTATCAGGATATCAGGCTGAAGGCGTTTAATCGTTTTCAGTGACTCATTAAGGTTTGTTATATCCAGGTCATCCCGCTTTAGAGCAACCAGATCATCCCCTGCAAAAACCCGCTGCAGATCTTTACCAAGCATCCCGTTTGCACCAGTTACTACAACCTTCATCGTTTTAGCCTGTCCCCATACTGGGCTTTATAATAATTCATGTAGTCCCCGGAAGTAATCCTCTCCCACCACTTTTGATTGGATAAATACCATTCAATTGTTGAAGCTATACCATCGGCAAAATCTGTCTCCGGTTTCCATCCGGTGCTGTCTTCCATTTTTTTGGGGTCAATTGCATATCGCCTGTCATGGCCCTTCCTGTCATCAACATATTCAATTAAAGAAAGCACTTCTTTTTCATCCCGGCCAAGCTTCTCGGCAACTTTACCGAGGATAAGCTCTACAAGCCTGATGTTTGTCATTTCATTCTTGCATCCAACATTATACACTTCACCAGATTCCCCTCTGTGAAGCACCGCATCAACGGCCCTGCAATGGTCAACCACATATATCCAGTCTCTAACATTCATCCCGTCACCATAAACAGGAATAGGCCGCTTATTAACAGCGTTCAGGATTACTAAAGGGATTAGTTTTTCAGGGAACTGAAAAGGGCCGTAATTGTTAGAACACCGGGTAATCAACCCTTTAATCTTATGGGTCTTTATATATGACCTGACAAGCAAATCTGACGATGCTTTGCTTGCAGCATAAGGGCTGTTAGGCATAAGAGGAGAGTCTTCATAAAAATATCCTTCTCCAATGGAACCGTAAACTTCATCAGTTGAAACATGCAGAAAAGTACAATCTCTTCTTTTCGCCTCTTCAAGCAGCATAACCGTGCCCATCACATTGGTCTGCAAAAAAGGCTGGGAATCAAGAATGCTTCTGTCAACATGACTTTCCGCAGCAAAATGAACTATTGAATCGAACTCAAGTTTTTTCAAAGCCTCCGGATCGCAAATATCACCTTTCACAAACGAATAGCGATCAGAAGATTCACAGTCACTAAGATTCTCAAGGTTGCCGGCGTACGTCAGCTTATCAAAGTTTACAACGTCATAGTCAGGGTAAGATGCTAATATATGCCGAACAAAGTTAGATCCAATAAACCCTGCCCCGCCTGTAATAAGTATTTTCAAGCAAACTCCTTATTAAATATAATTTCATTATAAATCAGATTCATTAATTCCACTTAAAGGGGCTGAATTCTCTGGTTAGCAAATAAGAATGACTATGCTATTTGTCAATCTTAAATGGAGATTCAGGATCATCTTCATACCTGATTTCGTCTACCGGTTCAGCACGGCCTTCCCCTTTATATAGTCTATCGGGTAAGTTTAACACCATGGCGTCATGGCTTTCTATATTTTCATAAGCATGTACTACTCCGGGAGGAACAACGGCTATTGTCGGGACTCCGGAAGTATCTATGACTTTTGCCTCACGGAATGTAGCTGATGACTCTCGATTGTCCCACAAGTAAAGTCTGAATCTACCTATAAAGCAAAAAAGGTCTGTCTGCTCCACATGTTCATGAGGTCCTCTTACCAAGCCGGGCTTTGTCAAGGAAAGATAAGACATTGCCGGTCGAAATCCGTTGTCATCGTTTCTGTAAATCTCTCCAAGCCAACCCCTCGGGTCTTCATAGAGAGCTAATTCTTTTATATCTACACCTTCCATTTACACCTCTACCACTGAATCATCACCAAGTAAAAGCCGCAGCGCCTTATGCTTAGTTTTATTTTCATGAATTTTAACTCTGCAACCAATGAGACTTTCTTCAAGCCTTTCCAGGTCTAGAAGTTCACTCCCATTCATTATTACGGAGTGTTCTACTGAAGAATTTACAATCTTTACTCCTTCACCTACACTTGTATAAGGTCCTATATAGGAATTATCCACTACAGAGTTATCACCTATTATCACAGGCCCTCTTATTGTACTATTTTTTATAATTGCCCCTTTTCCCACAGCTACTCTCCCGAAAACGCTGCTTTCATCATCCACCTCACCCTGAATATCAGTTTTCAACCACTCATCAAGCACAGTGCCGTTAGCAGTAAGAAGGTCGTCTTTCTTACCTGTATCCAGCCACCACATATCAAGAACAAAGCTCTCAACCCTGCAATCCATGTTTATGAGTTCCTGAATAGCATCGGTTATCTCAAGCTCACCTCTTTCAGAAGGCTTTATGCGCGAAATAGCTTCATGAATCCTTGGAGAAAAAATATATATGCCGACTAATGCCAGGTTTGATGGAGGAACCTCAGGTTTTTCAATAAGCTGCTTAACCTTTCCTTCCTCCGTGACATCTGCAACACCAAATTGCTTAGGATTGTCGACTTCTTTTAATAGAATAAGGGCCTCCGGAGATTTTGCATTAAAATCTTTCACAAATCCGTCAATCCTGGTCCCTATCAGATTATCTCCCAGATACATAACGAAAGAAGAGTCTTTCAGAAAATCTTCAGCAGTTTTTATAGCATGGGCAAGTCCACCGGGGATGTCCTGAACTATGTACTTTATACTAATGCCCCAACGGCTTCCATCACCAACAACATCCTGAATCTCTCCACCTGTTTCAGGGGAAATAATTATACCAACCTCTTTAATGCCTGCCTGAACAATATTTTCAACACAGTAAAAGAGAATAGGTTTATTTGCTACTGGAACAAGCTGTTTAGCGCCAGTATGAGTTATTGGCCGTAATCGCGTGCCCTTGCCGCCGCTTAATATAATAGCTTTCATATTCCTTTATAATACAGTAATTTATATCATCAATTCAAACAACAAATATGCCAAACAATGCAACTACTTTAAAGTTTCCATTTTTTCAACTCAGTCTTCTGTATTTTACCTGTACCTGTTTTTGGAAACTCCTCAATAAATCGAATTTTCCTCGGCATTTTATATCTTGCAATTTTTTCTTTTAAAAAGTTTTGAATACCATTTCCATCTATGAGAGCATTGTCTTCCTTCTTAACAAAAAGCCAGGCAATTTCAGAGCCCTTCTCGTCAGGGATTCCGACCATTGCACATTCTTCAACCTCCGGATGTAAAAGTGCAATCTCTTCAATTTCCCGTGGATATATATTCATGCCGTCAACTATTATGAGGTCCTTTTTCCTGTCCATTATAAATATGTACCCATCCTCATCAATCTTAACCATGTCCCCGGTATACAGCCATTCATGCCTGATAGAATCTTTCGTCTCATCTTCCCGTTCATAGTATCCCTGCATAATATTTGGCCCCTTCACGATAAGTTCACCAATTTCTCCCTGCGGAAGCCTTTCATCGAGCTCATCAACAACAGCTATCTCAACTCCGGGAATCGGCAGGCCTACAGAAGCCGGTTTACGGGGACCTTTCAAAGGGTTAACGGATATAACTGGTGATGCCTCTGTCAGGCCATAACCTTCAATAAGCGGAATACAAAAAAGCTTCTCAAAACTACGGAGAGTGCTTTCAGGCAGCGCTGCTGCGCCTGATATGCAAAGCCGTATTCTCACAGTCAATCTCATAATGAGTTTTGCAAACCATGAAAATTTCTTTTTCGAAAGAATATTGTAGACCGTCGGCACTGCTACAAACAGGGATATCCTGTCCCTTACGATACTTTTAATGACCTTTGAAAATGGCTTAACTGAAGTCAGGAGCACAATTGTAGCTCCTGCACATATTGGCAGTATTACACAAACGGTATAACTGAATGCATGAAACAGAGGAAGGAAAAGAAGCACCTTATCTCTGTGAGTTACTTGCATTGTCTCCATACAGGATTCTGCATTTGACAACAGATTCCGGTGGGTAAGCATAACACCCTTTGGAAAACCTGTTGTTCCGGAAGTATATAGAAATACAGCTGTTTCATTCTCATCTATTATGGAAGGAGCAAACTCTTTCTGCGTGACCTTTTCATAAGCAATGCACTTAACTTTATGACAATTCTTCTCAAGATCTGCTGTATATGTCGAAAATTTATCGCTGAACAAAAGAATCCTGCAGCCGGAATCATTAACAATATAAGCAATCTCACTTGACGTCAGAAAGGTATTAACCGGAATGACTATACCCCCTGCCCTGATTATGGAAAAGTATAACATCACATATTCAGGACAATTTTCCATCAAAATAGCCACCCTGTCCCGGCTCTTCAGGCCTTCAGATACAAGGCCTCCAGCATATTTAGTTACCAGCATGTCCACTTCCGAATAGGATATACTCCTGCCCTCAAACTTAATACACGTTTTAGAGGGATAGGTCTTTGCCTGTTTTGTTAAAAGATCACTTAATGTCATTATCAGAACCTAATTAAATTCTGTACTTAAACCTGGTTACCAAAAATTATAACAAAGAATACCCTTTAATAAATGAAACTTGTGGAGCATTCAAATATCAATTTATTTATACCTGTTATCAATAAGGCACACTCATACAAATGTCTGCCGGGAAATTATGGGCCAATCAGCGCGACCATGCTTTCTATGCCCGCTTTAACCTATCATATAACATCATTAATTTTTCTGATTGGCCAAATTACAAAAGTAACAGAATATTTTGTATACTAATGGCACTAATTTAGTGTTAATGAACGCAAAACATTCTTACTCTAAACCATTTCATCATGAATCTGAATATATATCTTAAGAAGAAACGGAAACTTGTAGATAGTTTTCTCAAGAAATACATAGCATCAAAAAAAAGAGATAAAGACTGTCCGAAACATTTGGCTGATGCAATGGGATACGCTTTAATGGCTGGCGGTAAAAGAGTAAGGCCTATTTTATGTATTGCAGCTTATGAAGCAGCAGGCGGCAATACAGAGAGTATAATGCCCGCTGCAGCATCTCTTGAATTGATTCATACATATTCGTTAATACACGATGATCTCCCTGCTATGGACGATGATGATTTCAGAAGGAACCAGCCGACTACACATAAAGTATACGGCGAAGCAACGGCAATACTGGCAGGCGACGGTCTGCTGACCGACGCTTTCAGCATGACAGCAAACGCAAGTGCAAGCCCTAAAACTCTCATAAGTGTCATTAACGAACTCTCACGGGGAAGCGGGCCTGAAGGAATGGTCGGCGGCCAGACCGTGGATATTATCCTGGAGGGTAAAAAAGCCACTAAGAAAGAGCTTTCATATATTCATACTCATAAAACAGGTGCTCTGATCAGGGCTTCCGTCAGGATTGGCGCAATCATGGCCAAAGCCTCGCCGGCAAAACTCAATGCACTGACCAAATACGGAGAAAAAATCGGCCTTGCTTTTCAGGTAATAGATGATATTCTTGATGTTACAGGAACAACAGAGGAACTGGGGAAGTCCGCCGGTGCTGATACTGCAAGAGGTAAAAATACTTACCCGTCAATATTCGGGCTTAATGCCTCACAGAAAATTGCCGAAGAACTAATTATTGATTCACTGACAGCATTAAGTAAATTTAACAAGGAATCTGAACCGCTTGAAGAGATCGCAAAATATATACTATCAAGACGTAATTAGGATAAGGTTATGCTACTAGATAAAATCATAAAACCGGAAGACATCAAAAATCTCAGCATTGAGGATTTAAAAAAACTTGCCGATGAAATCAGACAAGTCATTATTGAGACAGTAGCAACTAATGGAGGTCATCTTGCATCAAACCTCGGCACAGTTGATCTGACAATCGCTCTTCACTACGTCTTTAATTCACCGGAAGACAAAATAATATGGGACGTCGGACATCAGGCATACACCCACAAATTACTGACAGGACGTTTAAAGGAGTTCTCAACTATACGTCAGCAGAATGGGCTGTCAGGCTTTCCAAAAAGATCGGAAAGTCCCCATGACTCTTTCGGTACAGGTCACAGCTCAACATCAATTTCAGCAGCACTCGGCATTATTGAAGGCAGAGATCAGAACAATGATACATTCAAAGTACTTCCTGTTATTGGAGACGGAGCATTGACAGCAGGACTTGCCTTTGAAGGCCTTAATCATGCAGGACACCTCAAAAAAGATTTGATAGTAATTCTCAATGACAACGAAATGTCGATCTCACCGAATGTCGGTGCACTCTCAGCCTATTTAAGCAGGCTGTTGATGGGCGACTTATATACAAAGATTAAAAAAGAGACCAAACATCTCCTGGACCTTATCCCCGGCGTAGGAGAGCCTATGCTAAAAATTGCCCAAAAGGCTGAAGAGACAGTTAAAGGGTTTATAGCCCCGGGGATGCTTTTTGAAGAGCTTGGATTCCAGTACGTAGGCCCTGTCGACGGTCATAAAATTGATATTCTCATTGAAACGCTGGAACGGTTCAAGGACTTCCCGGCCCCGGTGCTGCTGCACACTATTACAAAAAAAGGTAAAGGTTACAAACCTGCAGAGAAGCATCCCGGAATGTTTCACGGCGTCGGTCCTTTTGATATCGAAACAGGAGAATTTCCGTCATCGGGCAAAATATCATACAGCGCCATCTTCGGAAACTGCCTGACAAAACTTGCCAAGGAAGACGAACGAATCATAGCCATCACTGCTGCAATGACCGAAGGCACTGGACTTTCGGAGTTTGTTCAGGCATTCCCAAAGAGGTTTTATGATGTCGGGATTGCAGAACCGCACGCCGCAACATTTGCGGCCGGCCTTGCAACACAGGGATTAAAACCCGTTGTAGCCATATATTCAACCTTTCTTCAAAGATCTTATGATGAAATCATTCATGATATTTGTCTTCAAAACCTCCCGGTAGTTTTTGCAATAGACAGGGGAGGTATAGTCGGAGACGATGGGCCTACGCATAACGGTACATTCGACCTTTCATTTCTGAGACATATACCCAACATTGTCGTAATGGCGCCAAAGGACGGTCATGAACTAAGGTCCATGCTGAAAACTGCCGTTGAATACGATGGTGCCAGCGCTGTACGGTACCCCAGGGGTTCGGTAAGCGATTTCCAGGAAGAGGAAGAACTGAAGACCATCCCTATTGGTAAATCAGAAGTACTTGCAGACGGGAAAGACGTTCTTATTATAGCTATCGGCAGCACAGTTGAGCCTGCCGCTGCTGCAGCTGATCTCCTTTCCGACGGCGGCATTAATGCTTGTGTTATCAATGCCAGGTTTGTAAAGCCGCTGGACACTGACACTATAGTTTCCAAAGCAAAGGACATTAATAATATATTAACCGTTGAAGAGAATGTCATAGCCGGAGGTTTTGGAAGCGCTGTTCTTGAGGAACTTACAAAAGCAGGTGTCCAGGGTATCAATTTAAAAATGCTCGGTATTCCCGACAAATTCGTAGAACAGGGCGCCCAAAATGTATTGAGAAAAAACCTGGGGCTCGATGCTGAAGGGATTGCAAGGGAAGCTCTGGCATTAGCCGGCAAAAAATCGGCTTCTCCAACTTCCATAAAGTAATGTGATAACAGTTCAACTTATGAACTGTCGAATTCCACAAAAAACCCTCTTTCAATAATCGCACCTGACATCCTGAACATATTAATCTATCATTTGTTATCTTAGATATAATGGTATCAAAAGCACAGAAAAAGCTCCGTCTGGACAAAGCGCTGTTTGACAAAGGCCTGGTCGAAAGCAGAGAGAAAGCAAAGGCCCTTATTCTCGAGGGCAGTGTTATGGTAAATAGTATCATCATTGATAAGGCCGGGGCGCAGGTAACTTCCGATGACATCCTGTCATTGAAGAGTAAAATGCCCTATGTCAGCCGGGGAGGCCTGAAACTGGAGCACGCGCTGAAGGAGTTCAAGATAGATGTAACTGACAAAATCTCTATGGATGCCGGTGCATCAACAGGCGGGTTCACAGACTGTCTGCTGCAAAACAATTCTAAAAAAGTTTATGCCGTTGATGTAGGCTATGGTCAGTTCAGCTGGAAGCTTCGCAATGATGAAAGGGTCCTGCTTTTTGAAAAAACTAACATTCGATATTTTGATCACAGCAGAGTTCCCGACAAGATCGATATAGCCGTCATTGATGTGTCATTCATATCACTAACAAAAGTCATACCCAAAATCATTGAATTCCTGGGCCGCCCCGGAGAAATCGTCGCACTCATTAAACCCCAATTTGAAGTCGGCAAGAAAGACGTAGGCAAAGGCGGTGTGGTGAAAGATGAGGATAAACGTCTTGAGGCCGTGGAAAAAATCAAAGCCGACTCAGAAGATATGGGACTAACCGTTGCCGGCGTCACAACATCTCCAATCAAGGGTCCGAAAGGTAATGTTGAATATTTAATATACCTGAGATATCCAGGTTACTAATCCCTCCAGAACTCTTTACCGCTATGAGCATTGCTTATAAATTTAATCAGGTCGTCATAGGCAGGAGGAGTAATATTAAACAGCTCGATATCGTCAGGCAAGTCAAGAAAAGTATGGTCTCCGTCGCGCATTATGAGCAATGCTGCTTCACTGTCTGAAATACTCTCCTTTAAAATTGTCTGAATATATCCGAACCTGTTCTCAAAGGCCTCCTTCAAATGCATATGGACTATTTCGTGAACACTTTCCGTCCTCACAAGCATGAGACAGTTATTCCAGTCTACGTATGCACCAAACAGTTCCTTGTCCTCCACTGGCAGGAACTCCGCCCCGGCATCTATCTTTCTCTTAATTATCTTTCCCAGATGTTCATTCATGGACTCCACTACCTTCATGGCCTCATCCCCGGTCATATATATACTCTCACAATATAT
>PIVU01000297.1 GCA_003354025.1 Nitrospirota bacterium | reverse complement strand
CAAATCGGAGAGCAGCAGCAGCAGCAAATCGGAAAGCAGCAGCAGCAAATGGGAAAGCAACAGCAGCAATTCGGAGAGCAGCAGCAGAGCAAGGCGCTGGCGCAATGGTGAAAAAAGGAGATCTCCGAGCAGCTTTTTATTCTTGTCACTTTTTCCTTTTCAATTCACAGCCACACCACAATGAAGCAAGCTGATTACTAGCAATTGCCAACGCGCTTGCTTTTTGCTTTGAACACGGTTTTGGTTTTTTTTACAAAACTTCCACGGCGATCACGCGCAGAGGAAGACTGCTTTGGACCGAGACTAAAGAGTGCTCCCGTTTGCTGCTCTGAGCGCTGATGCTCGCCCTCGCCCTTGCTGCCCTGAGCGCTTGTGCTCTTACTTTTAGGATAGTAAGTTAGCTTGGTTTTGTCTCCAAGATGATCGTTTGCGCTCTCATTTGCTGCCCCGAGCGCTTGTGCTCGCGATCTCCGCTTGCTCCTCTGAGCGCAGGTGCTCGCGATTCCGCTTCACTTGGATTCGTGGTCTTGGATTGATTTCGGTAAGCTTGGTTTTGTCCCCAAAGAGGATCGTCAGAGCAGGCGAGCAATGCGAACCAGAGAAAGAAAGCATAAAATCGAACAAAAACCACGCTCGCGCTTGCCAACGTGCTCGCGATCTTCGCTTGCTGCTCTGACGATAACAAGGGTTTGCTCTTGATCTCAGCTCTTGAAGTCGAGCTTTCAAGTAACATCCAAACCACAGGAAGCAGAGCAGCTTTGTTTCTGAGAATAAAGAGTGCTGAGAATAAAGAGTGCTACCGTTTGCTGCCGTGATCGCTTGTGCTCGTGATCTCCGCTTGCTGCTCTGAACTTTTATTCGTGCACGCGCTCCCGCTTGCTGCTCTGGGCGCTGTTGCTGGTGCTCTCCTTGATGCTCTGAGCGCTGGTGCTCGCGATCCCTGCTAGCAGCTCAGAGCGCATGTGTTCACGATCTCCCCTTGCTGCTTTGAGCTCTGGTGCTAACGATACACGCTTTACGCTCAGAGCGCTGCTCCCCGCTGCTTTGGGTGCTGGTGCTCGAGATCTCCGCTTGCTGGCTGAGAAAGTCAGCTATTGAACTAAGCTCTTGATGTCGAGTTTTGTTTAAAAAAGTTTTTTGTGTTTTTTCAGTCGATTATCAAGAAACTAATGTCTTGCTGTTGAAAGTCATTTCGGCCAGTGTCTGTCTTATGCCTCATTGTATCATTTTCTTCATATTACAATTGCCTGCCTTCAACTGTCTGCCTTCATTGTTCAAACAAGAAAAAAACCAAACAAACTGAAACCAACGACACAAGACAAACACAAACACAAACTCAACAGTAAACCTCCCTCTTGACGAACAGCAAGCACAACAAAAACAAAAAAGTCAAACGCAAAAAAAGCGACAAGTCGAAAAAATAATGTAGTCTTTTTTTGTTTTACACAAAGTAAACGATCGTTCCTGGCAAACTACACTACAGGATCGATTTTTAATTTGATTATGATTTTATGATTATGATTTGCGATTTCGATTATGATTTGCGATTTCGATTATGATTTGCGATTTCGATTTTTGGTTTGTGATTTCGATTATGATTTGCGATTTCGATTTTTGGTTTTCGATTATGATTTGTGATTTGTGATTATGATTTGTGATTTCTGATTATGATTTTTGATTTGGATTTGGTTTAATGATTTTTGATTTCTGACTTCGATTTTTCATTGCGATTTCGATGACAAATGCAAAGTATGTTATATACTGCTTGCAACTACCATCGATGGATTGTTACGTTTCTTGCTTTTGGTGAAATCAACAAAAGCAAAAGCCGCACTAGCTTGTAGTCGCTTGCTTTGGAAAGGGTGAGATATCTCGAGGTTCTCATAGCAGTTGCACATTCTTCGATTTAAATATTTATTAGTTTAGAGTTGAGGCCGATCACTGCTCTCGGTTTGAGGTCAACACTTTGAGTCGGAGGTTATAGCAGCTGTGCCTGGTTGCTGAGTTTAATTACTCTTGAACACTAACCCTAATACGGTTTTAATAGGGCGCCAGGTTATAGCTGCTGTGTCGTGTCGTGTTGTGTTTGTGTCTGGTTGCTGAGTTTAATTACTCTTGAACACTAACCCTAATACGGTTTTAATAGGGCGCCGGACAGCAGCAGCAGCAGCGACACGTTATACTGCAAACAGGATGAGTGTTGACCTAATCCAAACAGGGAGATGTGTTGAGGAGGCCTGGAGCGCACCAGAGCGAGGATGACTTGCTCGTCAGAGTGTCCCGGGCGGTAGGCCACGATGCCGAAACAGAAACACCCGGAAGTTTGCTGGTCCGAGTGTTGACGTTAGTGCGACCGTGGCGCGTACTTCACTTGTTCGCAGTTTACTGCTTACTCGTGTTGTGGCCACCTCTTTAGTTTCGAAGATCAGCGCTGTGTGCACAAAACTGCTAGGGAGCCTTAAAGATTTCTTGCTTGCTCTGAAGCAAGTGACCGCGAGCGACAGCACGCTTTTGCGCTTTGCGATTACGCCAGCAACAGCAAGAAACAAGAAGTGAATCCGTCTTCTCAAGTGGCTGCTGCTTGCAAGCTCTTTTGCTTTTTGTTTTTATTACAAAGTGTTGACGGAGTTGAGGAATTTGTTGAAGGGGCTGGCTGGCTATGCTGTCGTACAATGGCAGCGAGTTGGAGGAATTAATATTTGGAAAGCTGCTGGTGTCCGCAGAGACGAGCACAACGCGCGACGCCAGGCGAAGCTACGCGCAGCAGCAGCAAAAGCCAAAGAAGAAGCATCAGGAGGTAACCGAAAATGAAATCAAAGCGCGCCAGCAGCAGCAGCAATCGAGAAAAAAGAAGATCCCCGAGCAGCAGCAAGCGCAGCATTAAAAAGCTCTTGCGTTCGAACTTGCTCTTGCTTTCATCTTGCCTTTGCTTTCGATCTTGCTCTTGCGTCCGAACTTGCTCTTGCTTTTGAACTTGCTCTTGCTCTTGCTTTCGATCTTGCCCTTTGTTTCGATATTGCTCCTGCTTTCGAACTTGCCCTTGCTTTCGATCTTGCTCTTGCTTTTGAACTTGCCTTTGCTTTCGATCTTGCTCTTGCTTTCGATCTTGCTCTTGCTTTCGAACTTGCTCTTGTTTTCGATATTGCCCTTGCTTT
>PIVU01000003.1 GCA_003354025.1 Nitrospirota bacterium | reverse complement strand
GAGGATAATTAAATGCGAAAGAACTTAACTGAAAAAGGGTTTACCCTGGTCGAACTGGCGATTGTTATGGTCATTATAGGCCTGATGATAGGGGCTGTTCTGAAAGGGCAAGCCATGATAGATGATGCTAAACAGAAAAGAATGTTGACTGATTTGCAGGGGATCAGCGCTGCATATTTTATGTATTATGACAGGTATAGTGCTATCCCGGGTGATGACATTACTAGTCACGGATGGTCTGGTGTTTCAGTAGGGGGCGGAAATGGCTATATCGGAGGTAATAACAACACTGACGGACAGGAAGGGCATGAAGCCTGGCAGTCATTGCGTTATGTAGGGCTTCTTTCGGGTGACCCTGCAGCTACTGGCGCAGCACATGTTCCGAACCACCCATATGGAGGAAAGTTTTATCTTGGTAATATGAATTTTGGTAATGATATTGGTACGAAAAACCGTATTCAGATTACCGGCATTCCTGGAAGTGTTGCCGAGACAATTGACATTAAATTGGACGATGGCATATATAGCACCGGAACTGTCCAGGCAAGCGACTCATATATATCTACGGATAATGAGATTGTCAATGTTTATTATGCATTATAAATAAAGAAAAAAATATTAAGAGGTTAAAAAAAGGCGATTTTATCGCCTTTTTTTTTGACTTTATAAGCCTTCTTTGTTAACTTAACTATTTTATGGTTAGGCATTAATGTTGAACAATATATAATGATGTGTAGTAAGTTACTCATGGTTTCTAGAGAGAAAAAGAGTGTACAAGTTTGGTTTCGCAAATATAGTAGGATTTCTAGGCATATTGCTAATTTTGGTGGGATACTATTTACTCTTGGTTCCCGTTGATGCTGATTTGTATGAGGTGATACTGAGAACAAGGTTTGCTATAATGATGAATTTGTTTGGATGCATAATGGCGCTATACTATCTTTACAAGCGTTGAAAATAGATACTAAAGGTATGTTAACTATTCGTATGAAGACAACAAACATATTCAGAAATTGCAGAGGGTTTACCCTGATAGAAATCGCAATTGTCCTGGTAATCATCGGATTACTGGTCGGCATGGGAGCAAATATGATAGGTCCTTTAACGCAAAGGGCAAAGCTCCATGAAACAAAGGAGATTATAAATGCTGCTACGGAAGCAATAATAAGTTATGGAGCTTCAAATAATGCAATCCCCGATATAGCAACCTTTCCTGCCGTAGTAAGAAAATCCACTGATGTATGGAACAACTCTCTTTATTACATTCTTGATGATAATCTGACTGACAACACTATCGGAGGCATATGCGGAAGGAAGAGCACAAACCTCGAGCTGGATATTTGTCCTGATTCCGGGTGCCTCTCTCCTACAAACACTGTCAGTAATGTTGCATTTATCATATTGAGCAGCGGTGCTAACCTGAACAATCAAACTGAGGGGAACCTGTCTGTAACTTCACTTACGAACAGGAACACCTATAACCAGGGAATAGATCTGGATGACTATACAACTGACATGAACAGGTCGGAGCCCTATGACGATATTGTTAAGTGGATCAGTTTAGATGAGTTAAGAGTCAAGGCCGGCTGTTCAGGTGCTCAGCTTAAAATAGTGAACAATGAGCTGCCCTACGGGTATCAGGGTAGTACATATAACGCCACAATATTTGCAGATGGAGGCGTCCCATTCAGTAGCGGCGGGACATACAACTGGTGCAGGCAGCAGAGTGCTGTTTCGGGATTGACTTTTGCCCCTTTGACTCTTTCAACGGACTGCCTCGGTGAGGATGAGTCAGACTGGACCCAGGCGAATAATTTAATTGTCTCCGGTACTCCTACATCAACGGGTAGTTTCAGTATTACTTTTTTTGTTCGGGATGATAATGATGAGGCGGCGGACAATGACAATATAGTTCAAAAAACAATGGTATTGACTGTAAATCCCCAGCCCACTGCTGCAGGCGGGTGTGCCGATTATCGGGTGTGGAACACTGGTGGCAACAATGACTTTAGGGCGGACTCACTTTCGGCGCCCTGTTCAACGATTGCGAGCGGTAATGAAGTAACCACATCACTGACGCTAAACGCCGGAGAGACAACCTACAGGTATAATACTCCAAATGGAACCTGTGGCGGTGGTACTCCAGGCAGTCTTTCATATAATCAGGCGGTGACTGCTGATGCTGACGGTAATTGCTGTGTTGGTTTCAACGGCTCTGTTGCTACAGAAAGGAACTGTTCTTGAAATAATTGAAGAATGTGTTTACATCAACCCTAAAACAATCCCTCGTTCTTCAATATTAACCCGGTCAATCCGTACATTCATTTCCTGACCAACAGTAAATGACTTTTTTGTCCGTCTGCCGATCAGGCGGTAATTCTCTTCTTCAAATCTGTAGTAGTCGTCAGCAAGTGAGGACACATTCAAAAAGCCTTCAACAAAAAAATCCTTTAAGCGAATTTTTAAGCCGTGTGACGTAATATTTGTAACGATCCCTTTGTACTCGTTCCCGACTTTGTCTTTCATGAACCACACTCTCATTGCATTGACAATTTCTCTCTCTGCCTGGTCGGCTGTACGTTCCGTATTAGAGGTCTTGATTGCAATGTCGGGCAACAGCTTTTCGAGATAATCTATTTTCTTCTGCGTCAGTTTATTGCCTCCCAGAGAATCCTTTAATATTCTGTGCACGACCAGGTCAGGATACCTCCTTATGGGGGAAGTAAAATGTGTGTAACATGTAGATGCAAGACCGAAGTGGCCGACGTTTTCGGTTGCGTACCGTGCCTGTTTTAGAGAACGCAGGAGAAGAATATTCATGAGGGACTCCTCAACAGTTCCTTTTGCCTGCTTCAGTATTGAATGAAATGCCTTTTTGCCGGTCTTCCCGACCTTCAGTCCAAATGCCAGGAAAACTGGTCTGAGTTCGTCGAGCTTAGCAGTATCAGGCTCTTCATGGACTCTGTAAAGCGCAGGGACCCCGATTTTTTCCAGATGTGAGCCTACAGCCTCATTTGCCGCAATCATGAAATCCTCTATCATCATATGAGCCATATTTCTTTCAGAGCTGATAATAGATTCAGGATTGCCCTGAAGGTCAAGCAGGATTTCCGGCTCGGGGAGATCAAAATCAAGACTTCCACGCTTAACCCTCTGTTTTCGAAGAAGATTAAATAACTCCTCCATTAACTCAAATGAGGTGAGGAGATAATCATATTTTCCCCTCTCGGCAGGGTCATTATCAACAAGGATCTTTTTCACCGACGTATAGGTCATTCTTTCATTACTGTGAATAAGGCTGGGGTAGAACGATTTATCTATAATTGAACCTTTTGTGTCAAAGTGCATTTCAGCTGTAAATGTCGGCCTGTCCTGTCTGGGTACGAGACTGCACAGGTTGTTTGAAAGTCTTTCGGGAAGCATTGGTATTACATTGCCCGGGAAGTAAACACTTGTTCCGCGGGTACGTGCTTCAGTGTCCAGAGCTGAATCCCAGGGCACATAATGACTGACATCAGCGATATGGACGTAAAGAACATAGCCAGTATCAGTTTTCTTTATCGAGATTGCATCATCAAAATCCTTGGCTGTTTCTCCGTCAATCGTTACGGTTAAAAGGTCGCGGCAGTCGACTCTCTTTCTTAGCTGTGATATTTCATTAAGCGTCTTCGATTCTGTAAGTACAACAGGAGGAAACTTACGTGGCAGAGAGTACTCTTCAATGATCAGATCGATTTCAAGGCTGGCTTCCGTAACAGCAGGAAGGACCTTAAGTATCTTACCTTCCGGTGGCCGTGCTCCCGATGGATATGAAGTGATTTCAACTGAAACCGTATCTCCGCTCTTTGCTTTCCCCCTGTTTTTTGAACTTACGAAAATATAGAAGGGGATGTTTTTCCTCTTTGGTTTTACATAATAGACATTCTTTTCTTTGCAGAGTTCTCCAATTATTTTAGTTTGACTCCTCTGGAGAATTTTTATAATGCTGCCTTCCATCCTTACAGGGCTTTCCACCCTGGCAACTACCTTGTCCCCGGTCATAGCACCCAGTGTTTTCCGCGGAGGGATAAAGAGGTCGCGCTCTCCTCTCTTCTCAGTGACTACAAAGCCATAACCATTACGGTGAGCATCAAAGCTGCCGGTAATGAGATTCATTTCAACGGCGATGCCGTAGTGGCCCTTTTTTGTTTTGTAAACTTCACCTTCTCGGACAAGGATTCGCATAATCCTTTTTAGTGACTTGACCGCTTTTTTCCCGATGCGTAGATATGCGGCGATTTCCTGAAAACTTACGGGTCTTGAGGTTTTCGTTTTTAGAAAAGTCAGGACCGATTCTCTGTCTTTGATATCTTTAGGGACCATAGGGGAAATTATACCATTAAGTTTTCATTTTTTAAGAAAAAAATTAGGGTTTTTTTTGGAAAACAAACAAGTTTGTGAATTGCAACTGCAGGTAAATTACATATTGTGCATGATAATGTCTTTGTGATGATCATAGGCTGATATTGATCCCGGTACAGCGTACTTCTATCAAAGTGTGGCAATGTAAATGAACAAAATAAGGTGTGTTGGATATTAGTTGCGGCTTTTAACAACCCACTGCTTTATTTCTTCAACCATTGCATCTACAGTTGCTTGCTTAGGCATTATGTTTACCTTCAACCCGGCTTTTTCAACTGCTTTTGCTGTTACAGGGCCTATTGCTGCTATGGCCACATCTTTAAGAAGACCAAGGGCATCTTCTCCCATGATATCCATAAAGTTATTGAAGGTTGCTGCACTGGTAAAGGTGGCTATGGATATCTTCCCCTCTTTCAGAAAACGCTTCATCCTTTTTCCATGGACTTCAGGTTTTATTAACTTATAGGCGGTAAAGACATCAATTTCTCCTCCCAGTTCCCTTACTTTATCAGGGAAAACTTCTCTCGCAATTTCTGCTCTGGGAAGTAATAATTTTATGCCTTCAAGTCCTCGCTCTTTGTTTTGAATTCCATGTTCCTCTACAAAGGCGTCAATCAGACCTTCAGCATTAAACTGCTTTGGAACCAGGTCAACTTTTATACCATACTTTTTAATTGCTTCAGCGGTTTTAGAACCAACGGCACATATCTTTACTCCCTTTAAATCACGGATGTCAGTGTCACGCTCTATTAGTCTCCGGAAAAAGAACTTAACACCGTTAACACTGGTAAGGATTAGCCAGTTATATGTATCTATTTTTTCTATTGCCTGATCAAGTTCGGACCAGTCATCGGGCGGTACGATCTGAATTGTATGAAATTCAATAATTTCAGCCCCAAGGTCATCCAGTGGTTCAAACCCTATTGTGTGTTCTCTTGTTACAAGGACCCTTTGTCCGAAAAGAGGCTTTTTTTCAATCCATTTAAGCTTTTCTCTGAGTTTTACAACATCACCAACTACCATAACTGCGGGAGGTTTTATCTCATTTGCCTTTACAAGATCGTGGATAGTATTTAATTTCCCTACTAGAGTAGTCTGGTCTGCTCTTGTTCCCCAGCGAACAACAGCAACAGGAGTGTCAGCGCTTCTGCCGTTTTCTATAAGTTTTTTACAGACTTCACCGATATTCTTAACAGCCATAAGAAAAACTATAGTCCCGACTCCGGTAGCAAGCCGTGACCAGTCAATTGAGCTTTCTTTCTTAGTCACATCTTCATAGCCCGGGACAACGGCCAGTGAAGATGAATATGAGCGGTGGGTGAGCGGGATTCCGGCGTATGCCGGCGCTGATACCGATGAACTGATTCCCGGCACGACTTCAAACTCTATTCCCTCGTCAACCAGCACCTCGGCTTCTTCTCCACCACGTCCAAAAACAAAGGGATCTCCGCCTTTAAGACGGCATATAAGCTTGCCTTCCTTAGCCTTTTTCACCAGGGTCGCATTGATGTTGTCCTGGGTCATATCATGTTTGCCGCCCCGTTTGCCGGCATAAATAAACTCGGCATCGTGGCTGACATAATTGAGGACCTGTGCGTTCAGGTGAAAATCATAAACCACTACTTCAGCCCTCTGAAGGCACTTGAGACCTTTGATTGTCAGCAGTCCTATATCTCCAGGGCCTGCACCAACTATGTAAACTTTACCTTTTTTCATAATTAAATAAGGATCCTGACTTATCCAGTCTTAATCTATTGAAGAGTGAAGAACAGAAATTCAATAATGGTATACTTCAGATCAGCAGAATACGTAAATCAATAGATGACACACCAAGCGTTTAGGATGCTATGAAATGCCGCAGAAATATTATATGCAAATCCTGACTACGTTTCAACTTGTAAACAGCATGTTTGTCCACTGCCTACTGTTAATGTAAAAAAAACAGGAACTATGTAGTCCTGTTTACCATCTCGCGCAGTTCTTTACCGACCTTGAAGTAAGGAACCTTCTTTGGTGGAACTTCAACTGCTTCTCCGGTCTTTGGATTTCTTGCCTTTCTTGCATTACGATTGCGGAGTTTGAAATTGCCGAATCCTCTTATCTCGACCTTTCCTCCCTTTGCAAGAGCGTCCTTAATGCTGTCAAACAGAGTTTCTACTACTACTTCTGTCTGCTTTTTTGAGAGACCTTCAACTTTTTCTGATATTTTTTCAATAAGAACAGATTTTGTCATATTTCCCTCCTTAGAGATATTGAGTTTTGGATTTAATGTCTATTTATAAAATATATGTCTTTTATTTAAAAAGTAAATAAATATTTCAACTGAATACCTGAAAATGCATTTCCTATCAACCTATCCGGGAGTTCCCCTTTAATATAGTCTAAAATGCCAAACTTTTCCTTTTTTGTTACAACCTCGGGCTCTCCTTCTATTCCGGTTAATTCTCCTGCTAACATTATAGCATCCTGCAGGGTGCCGATCTCGTCAACAAGGCCGATTTCCTTTGCCATCCTACCGGAGAAAATACGTCCGTCAGCCAGCTTTTTTAACTCATCAAACTCTAGCCCCCTGGCATCGGCTACTGCCCTGATGAACTGATCATGAACGTCATCCAGAACTTCCTGAAGTATTGCTTTCTCTTCGGGGCTCATAGTTTTGTATGCAGATGCTATGTCCTTATGTTTCCCGCTTTTTATTACTTGTGCTTTTACTCCAATCTTTTCCATCAGTCCCTGAACGTTCGGTATTTCCATTATAACACCTATTGAACCGGTCAGTGTCCCGGCATTGGCTACTATTTTGTCAGCAGGCGCTGCAATATAATAACCTCCTGAGGCAGCAACGGAGCCCATTGAAACAACTACTATCTTCTTTTCTTTGATCTTGATTATTTCGCTGTATATTTCCTGTGAGGGAGCAACTGCACCTCCGGGACTGTCTATTCTGAGAACAATTGCTTTGATGGAGCTGTCTTTGGAATACTCCTTTAACTCATCAACGGTACTTGTGGAATCAACAATAACGCCTGCGACACGCACAAGAGCAACTTTCTCTCCAAGGGGCATTTTATCCGAAAATGTCACAACAAGACTGAGTAGTGCTATAACAACAAAAACAATTACAAAGAAAATCAGGACCTTTTTCAATTTAATAGCTCACTATAAGGAATAGCAATTTTATACTGCTAGTAAGGTAACGCATTAGCCTATCATTGTCTTTAAACTGAGATCTATTTTTCTTTCTTCCGGATTAACGTTAATTATCCTGGCAGATAATTCATCCCCGGCAGTGAAAAGGTCTTCCAGTTTTTCGTCATGCTTTTTCTCTACTTCGGATACGTGGAGCAGTCCTTCTACGCCGTCTTCAAGCTCTACGAACAGTCCGAAGTCAGCGATGCTTACTATTTTACCGCTTATAGTATCTCCTAAAGCATATTTAGATGGAATATCACTTATCCATGGATCGGGAGTCAGTTCTTTCAGGCCAACAGATATTCTTTCCTTGTCAGGCTCTATGCTAAGTATTATAACTTCAATCTCCTGTGCCTTCTTGAGAATGTCCGACGGGTGCCGTACACGCTTTACCCATGACATGTCAGAAATGTGAAGCAGTGCATCAATGCCCTCATCAAGACTTATAAATGCACCGAAGTCTGCAAAACTCTTTACTTTTCCGGTAATTTTCTGTCCGACAGCGTACTTTTCTTTAACTGTTTTCCAGGGATTTGGTTTGAGCAGTTTTATGCTTAATGATATTTTTTTATCATCCTTGCTTACTTTCAGAACTGCAGCTTCAAGCTGATCACCGATAGAATAATATTTTGAAGGCTTAATTGATTTTTCAACCCAGTCCAGTTCGGTTACATGGATAAGGCCTTCAACTCCTTCTTCCAGCTCTATGAATACACCGTAGTCTGTAGTATTTATGACTTTTCCGACAACTTTTTGTCCGGCAGGATATTTCTCCTCTACCGTTGTCCATGGGTCGGGTTTTTTCTGTTTGTAGCCGAGGGTGACCTTAGTTGTTTCCTTGTTGTAGGTCAGGACAATCACTTCTATCTTGTCTCCGATGCTGAACAGTTCTCCGGGGTGGCTTATTCTGCCCCAGGACATATCTGATATATGAAGAAGTCCGTCCAGCCCGCCTAGGTCAACAAATACTCCGTAGTCGGTCAGGTTTTTTACAGTACCTTCGATTACTGAGCCCTCCTGGAGCTTAAGAAGAGTCTGCTCTCTCAGCTTGCTGCGCTCTTCTTCAAGCAGGACACGTCTTGAAACGATGATATTTGATCCTTTGTGGTTCAGGTTGAGGATTTTAAACGTGTATGTCTGGCCAATGAGGCTGTCAGTATTCTTTGGTGCTTTTAAATCTATTTGAGAACCAGGTAAGAAAGCACTGATGCCGCCGATGTTAACGGTCATTCCGCCTTTGACTTTGCCTGTGATTTTACCGTCGACAGTCTGGCTTTCATTGAAAGCTGATTCCATCATGTCCCAGGTTTTAACTCCTTCTGCTTTCTGTCTCGATAGCTTTACAAAACCGTGGGCATCACTTAGTCTTTCAATGAAGACTTCGACTTCATCTCCGGGATTCATATTTTCATCTTCCACCAGTTCTGAGACAGGGATGAATCCTTCACTTTTGGATCCAACGTCAACAATGACGCCATCCTTGCTTATTTGCATAACCGTGCCCTTGGTTATTATGCCGGGTTTCAGTCCCCTGAAAGAATCGGCGTATAGTTTGTCTAGATCACTCATTTGTAATTCCATAATAATTTATGTATTACCTCCTAACAGAAATTTCTTTAATTTTATACTCTACTGCATCAATTATCCACTGCGGAGTTGAAGCTCCGCCGGTAATTCCAACATTAGTTACATTATGAAACCAGGTTTCATCGAGTTCATCCGAGGTTTCTATATGATATACTTTAGCACAAACGTCTTTTGACAGTTTTGCAAGCTGATTTGTGTTAGCGCTGTTCTTGCCCCCCACTATGATCATCAAGTCAACTTTTTGAGCAAGCTCTTTTGTTTCGCCTACTCTCTGGGAGGTCGAATCACAAATAGTGTTGTAGATTTTAACTTCCCGGGTATATCGTAAAATATGTGATACTATTCTTTCAAAAGTTTCAAATGCCTGGGTAGTTTGAACAATGATTCCCACTTTGTTCTTCAGGGGAGGCAATTGATCAGTATCATCAACAACTACAACATCAGATCCGGCAAAACCTATCAGGCCCTGCACTTCAGGGTGATGACGGTCGCCTATTATTATGACCTGATACCCTTTTTCCTTTAATTCCTGCGTAAATTTCTGGGCCTTTTTAACAAAAGGACAGGTCGCATCAATAACATTATACCCCATTTTTGATGTTTCTACATAAACTTTCGGTGATACGCCATGAGTTCTAATAATAATAGTATTGATATCCGGGGAGTCCAGGCTGTCAACTGTATCAACGCCTTCGTTCTTTAGATTTTCAACAACCTGTGGATTATGAATCAGGGGGCCGTAAGTATAGATTCGCTCCTGGCTATTTTTTGCCAGGTCAAATGTTATATCCAGAGCCCGTTTTACTCCAAAACAGAAACCTGCCATTTTAGCAACTGTTATTTCCATATTCCTCTTTTAATTCCTTAATGGAAGACATGATTTTGTTGCTTATATCTTCCTGCAGCTCATTGTTACGCTGTTTTTTGCCGTCTTTAGTGAAATTATAATATATTGGCCTGCCAAATACTACCAATATTTTTGCTCTTTTCAAGCACTTAGTCTTGGGAGGCAGAGCTTTGTTGGTTCCTTGAATAAATGCAGGAATGATTGTGGCCCGGCTCAGACTCGCTATCATGCCGATTCCCCTCTTTGCATCCATAAGCTCACCAGTGTCATTTCGGTGGCCTTCTGGAAACATAATGACAACTTGTCCTTTTTTTAGTCTTTTTACTGCTTCTTTGATAGTAGAAGGGCGTGGATTGTTCCTGTCTACGGGAAATGCTGCCCCTTTTATCATCCACCTAAGGACCGGGACGTCAAAAAGCCCCTTTTTAGCCATGAAATTCCCGTTTCTGGGCAGAACGGCTCCGATAATAGGAGGATCAAGGTAGCTGATATGGTTCGGGGCTATTATGACGCCTCCACTGGACGGAATGTTATCTTTCCCGATAACTTCAAGCCCTCCATTGAATCGGAAGGTAATCCGTAAGGCAACGGCGACAAGTTTGTAGATAATGTTAAAAAAGAAATCTTTCATCAATACTTACGGGTGCTTCAAACTCCTTACTATTTCATTGACAACTTCTTCAATTGTCATACTTGTTGAATCTATATGAATCATATCATCTGTTTTCTGAAGAGGGGAGGTTCCCCTTGATGAGTCCCTTAAGTCCCTTTTTTTAATATCTTCAATGGTGGTTTCAAGAATAATGTCCGGATCTTTAAGCTTCAGTTCCTCAAACCTCCGTCTTGCTCTCTCTTCAACGTTTGCATCAAGAAAGAACTTGTTTTCCGATTCAGGGACTATGGTTGTGCCTGCATCTCTTCCTTCAATAACAACTTTCCCATTAAGGCAGATATCTCTCTGTATATTGAACAGGCCGGCCCTGACAACAGGCCTTGCAGATACACGGGAACTCATTTCACCGATTTCAGCTGTTCTGATGGCTGAAGAAATGTCATTGCCGTCGGCAAAAATTTTTTCTTCTTTAAATTCGATTCTAATGGTTCCCGTTAATAACTCAAGGGCCTTGTCATCGTCGGTGGATATATTTTCTTCACGGGCTTTCCATGCCACAGCCCTGTACAGTGCGCCTGTGTCAAGATAGCTGTAGCCGAGTTTTTTAGCCACCAGTTTTGATATTGTTCCTTTGCCCGATCCTGATGGTCCGTCAATAGTAATTACGTCTTTCATTAGTGCTCCGTTTAAGTATTATTTGACAGGCTATTTATAAGCTCCATAAAACCCGGAAATGATGTGTTTACGCAATCTGCTTCGGACACAACAGTTTCATCATTTATAGTTAGTCCGGCGATTATCATTGACATGGCGATCCTGTGGTCTCCATAACTTGTTGCCCGGGCAGGTTTCATATTCTCTTTTCCTTCAATAATCAGGCCGTCTTTCAACTCTTCTATGGAAACGTCCATTTTTTTCAGTTCCGCTGCCATTGCCGCGATTCTGTCGGACTCTTTAACTCTTAGCTCACCTGCTCCGGTAATCCTGGTTGTGCCTTCCGCTTTAGCAGCTGCAATGCACAGGATCGGGAATTCATCAATTGCTTTAAGTATCATGTCACCGTCTATATCTATGCTGTTAAGTCGGGAGTACTTCACATAAATATCGGCCACAGGTTCGCCTGATATTTCTGTTTCGTTTTCTAGCGTAATATTTGCCCCCATTTTTTTAAGAATGTCGATGATCCCTGTCCGGGTAGGGTTCATGCCGACATTTTGTATCAGCAGCTCTGACTCCGGGACGATAAGGCCAGCTACAATAAAGAATGCTGCTGATGACAGGTCGGCTGGAACGGTCATATCCAGAGGTGATAGCCTGTCTGCGCCTGAGATGCTGACCTCCAGGCCGTTTACTTTAATGTCAGCTCCGATTGATTTCAGCATACGCTCTGTATGGTCCCTTGACTTGCCTGGCTCAATTACAGTTGTTGTCCCGCTGCAATAAAGGCCTGCAAGAATTATCGATGATTTGACCTGGGCGCTTGCAACAGGGGGAGAGTATGTAATAGGTTTAAGGTTTCCGGCTTGTATGGAAAGGGGAGGGTATCCGTCATCTCTTGATCTGATTACCGCACCCATTTCTGAAAGGGGCTTAATAACTCTTTTCATGGGTCTGCCCGATAAGGAAGCATCGCCGGTAAGAGTAGTATTAAATGGCTGGGCTGCAAGCAATCCGGTCATCAGCCTCATGGTAGTCCCTGAATTTCCGCAATATATTTCGGTATCGGGTTTCTTAAAAGACTTCAGCCCCTTTGAGTTTATTACTATTTCATTATTAATTGATGTACCATTGCCGGGCGGGGCATTAAGAACATCTATCTCCACACCCATCTGCCTGAAGGCTTCTAGAGTCCTTAATGGATCCTCGGCCTGAAGAAAGTTTCTAACAACGCTTGTTCCGCTGGCCAAAGAGGAAAACATAATTGCACGATGGGAAATTGATTTGTCCGGAGGCGGTACAATCTCTCCGCGTAAAGGGCCTCTGCTGGTAATGCTAATTTGATTCAATGAGCTGACGTGCCTCTCTTGCCCTTGCGAATTCTTTTTCAAGACTTGCCCAGTCCGACTCTTCAACGAAGCTGATCATTCTGGAAAGTGAGGATGAGAATGTCTTCAATGTCCTAAGTACTTCATCCCTGTTATGCGCGCAGATGTCCCGCCACATCGCAGGGGAACTTAATGCAATTCTAGTAAAGTCCCTGAGACCGCCGCCGCCATATCTTAATATCTCCCCGTTAATATCCAGAATGGAGTTGATCAGAGAGTATGCAACGATGTGGGGCAGATGGCTTACTGCAGCAAAAGTCAGGTCATGCTCTTCAGGGGACATAATAACTGTCCGTGCACCGGTCAGTTCCCATAGCTCTTTGATCTGACGCAGAGCGGTTTCGTCCGTACCTGCATCAGGAGTGAGTATGCATTTTGCATTTTCAAACAGATCGTCCGTTGCACATTTCACTCCGGAGCACTCTCTGCCTGCGATGGGGTGTCCTGCTATGAATCTGACATTTTCAGGCATAAGCGGTGTCAGAGTTCTAAGAACATCGCCTTTTACACTGCCGACATCGGTTACGATAGCCCCTTCTTTCAAATGGTCTTTGATGTTATTTACAATCTGCTCATATAAAGCTACAGAAGAAGCAAGCACAACCAGGTCGGCATCCTTTACCCCTTCGGTATGAACGGTAGAGTAGTCATCTATAATCTCTAGCTCCAAGGCCATTTTTAGGGTTTCTTCACTTCTGCCCAGGCCAGTAATTCTGCCTTTGTACCCTTTTTTTCTGAGCGCCAATGCAAGAGAACTGCCGATTAGTCCGACACCTATAATTGTTATTTTTTTAAAATCCATAATGATACTGTAGGGGCCGAGGATCCAAGGGTTCGAGGGTTCTAGTGAAGGCTGACGTCTCTTTACGTTACCCTAGAACCCTTGAACCCTGGAATCCTTGAACCCTGTCTTTATAATTTGCGATTAGCGGCAAGTACTAATTATAAAGAATCGTATGAAAAAATTTCTCGTTCAAATTTTGTATAGTTATTTAGTCTTTTTCAGCGCCTCTATGAATCGTTTGTTTTCAGCAGGTAAGCCGATAGTGACTCTGGCTGCAGCAGGCCCCATAGGTCTTATAATAACGCCTTGTTTAAGGAGGGATTTATAAAGTTTGGGGGCTGACTCATTTCCAAGAAGCATGAAAATGAAGTTAGCTTCTGTCGGGATATATTTAATATTCAGCTTGTCCAGCTCTTTGTACAGATATTTTTTGCCCTTATGATTTACACTGTTAGCTTTTTTAAGGTGCTTATCGTCCTTTAATGCAGCAAGCGCTGCTTTTTGCGACAATGTATTTACGTTGAATGGCTGACGAATTTTATTCATTTCTTCTACTATGCCTGCTGTAGAAATACCGTATCCAATTCTGAGTGCGGCAAGACCATATATTTTGGAAAAGGTCCTCAGTATGAGAATGTCCCTGCCTTTTTTTAAATAGTTCATGCTGTCAGGGTAGTCCCTGGATTCGACATACTCATAATAAGCTTCATCAACTACAACAAGAACTCCGTCAGGAACTTTCTTCATAAATGCATCCATCTCTTTTTTAGTGTTGATAGTGCCTGTGGGGTTGTTGGGGTTTGCGATGAATATCATTTTAGTCTTTTTAGTTATTTTCGATGCCATTGTTTTCAGGTCATGCTTCATGTCTTTCAAGGGGACTACAACGCTCTTGCCCTTGGCAGCCTGTACAATTGTTGAATAAACAACAAAGGACGGATGTGCCATAATTGCCTGGTCGCCGGAGCTGATAAATGTTCTGACTGCAAGCTCGATTATTTCATTGGACCCATTTCCGAATATGAGGCTGCCCTGCTTAACCCTTAGCTTTTTTGCAAGAGCACTACGGAGGTAGTAACAGCTTCCGTCAGGGTACCGGTTAAGGTCGGCAAGGTTTTTTTGAAGCTCCTTGACGGCGCGGGGAGAAGGGCCTACAGGGTTTTCATTGGAAGCAAGTTTAACTGAATCTGTGATGCCAAGTTCCCTTTCAAGTTCTTCAATAGGCTTTCCAGGCTGGTATGGCTGAATACTGCTGATATGTTTTGGCGCTTTAATCATGTGGACACCTCTGGTTTTAAGCTGCCTGAGGGCAGGCTATATTAAAAAAAAGTAACTGTTTTAGTCAGCGGAAGGGTATGAGCCAAGTACTTTGAAAAACAGGCATTCCTTCTGGATTTCCTTTATGGCCCTGCCAACGTTTTTGTCTTCGATATGCCCTTCCATATCTACGAAAAATATATATTCCCAGGCTTTCCTCTTGGAAGGCCGTGATTCGATCTTAGTTAGATTTAGTTTGTGTTTTGCAAATGGATTCAGGATAAGAAACAGAGCTCCGGGTTTGTCTTTAATCGAGAACATAATGGATGTCTTGTCTTTGCCTGTTTTGCCCGGAGACTCCTTTGATATGATGAGAAACCTTGTCATGTTTCTCTTATAGTCTTCAATGTTCTTATCTATGAATTTGAGATTGTAAACCGAAGCTGAAAGCTCACTGGCAACGGCTGCTGCAGTCGGATTTTTTGATACCCTTTTTGCGGCTGCTGCAGTGCTTAGTTCATCAATAACCGGGATACCGGGGAAAGTCCTTTCAAGAAAGCTCCTGCACTGGGCCTTTGCCTGAGGATGTGAATATATTTTTTTTATATCCTTTATCTTGCCGGTTTTTGACATGAGATTGTGTGATATCTCAAGCATGATTTCCGATGCAACCATTAAATCAGAATCCATGAACATATCCAGAGTGTAGTTGACGACGCCCTCTGTAGAGTTTTCAATAGGAACAACACCGTAGTTGGCCTTGCCCCTGAACACGGATTCAAATACTTCTTTAATAGTGCCTTCAGGAATATAATTTGAAGAAGATCCGAACTTTCTCCTGGCAGCCAAATGTGTAAAAGTAGCGGCAGGGCCGAGGTATGCGATTTTTAAAGGCTGCTGAAGGGCGACGGAGGCTGAGATAATCTCTTCGTAGACTACTCTCAGAGCATCGTTAGGGAATGGGCCGGGATTCTTATCGGTTAACTTCTTTAATATGGCCTGTTCTCTTTCCGGAGAATGGACCTTCAATTGCCGATCCTGTTTTGTCTTGCCGACCTGCAGGACTACTTCTGCTCTCTCGTTCAGTAATTTGACAATTTCATTGTCGAGTTTATCAATTTTGTTTCGTAGCTTTTTCAGATCAGGCATTGTTATCCCCGCAGGTTAAATGTAAACCATAACTGGCTGCATCAAATAAGGAGCTGTAATTTGTTAAAGTTAATTTATCAATAAAGCGGAGTTTTTTCAAGGGCATCGGAAATCATTAGACAGCTCAAGGCTTAATCACTTTAACCATGATGTCCCCGAATCCGGGCATTCCTGTGTAGGGGGATATGTTGTTTGGGTCGTGAAGCTCATTTATGTTGGGTGTGTAACGGGACGTATTATTAGTGAATTGCATACCCGAGGCGTTCTGGCCGCCGGGACCAAAGACGGTTTTTATTACGCCTGGCATTACCTCTTCGGTTAGATAGACTTTACCCTGAAGAGTCTTATTTAAAGGGTTTTCGAGTGCGATAATGTCCCCGGTTTTTATTCCAAGCTGCTCACCGTCAGTCCTGTTCAGTGCGAGGACAGGGATTGATATTGTGCCGGATTTGAAGTGGACCTCTTTCCCCCCCTCTAAATTCGGCTCTGTATATTTAAAATCATCATTAAGCGGTTTCATGCATTCAGTTTCGGT
The DNA here is from genome assembly GCA_003354025.1 of Nitrospirota bacterium. GTDB lineage: Bacteria > Nitrospirota > Thermodesulfovibrionia > UBA6902 > UBA6902 > Glo-13. Next base: position 35,208 of record PIVU01000003.1, on the reverse strand, counting down.
CTCAGCGAGTCCGGGGCATACTCCCGTCATTGTCATTGAGTAATGGGCCCTGCCTGTAATAAGCTGGAACGGATACTCCTTAAAGGTCTCTGAGAATTCAGGATTTTTCGGGTGCCATTTGCACTCGGACCAGTAAAATGTTGTTGGGAATTCAGTGTTGAACTTATTGTTTATATTATTTAGATAATTAAAGCTGAATTCAAATTTTTTTGAGGATGTTGACGGATAGAGGCCTGAAGGGGAGTTGTCCTGCTTTTTATACCTGTAATAGCTTGCCGGCCATACAGCAACTCCATTGTTTTTTCTGAGCCATTCAACGGTGAGCAGATCCCCCTCTCTGATTGTTTTTGTCCCCCATACAGCTCCGGGATTGTCGGGCGTTCCGACTATGAGACAGCCTTCCGGCAGTTCCGGATAGGGCAGGGGAGTTCCCAGATTGTAGAACCCGGGGGCTTCGCTCAGGATCTCGTCAATAAAGGCTTCTTCATTCTCATATGCTGCAAAATCTGATTCTCTTATATCAGTGTCGCCTCTGTTTATAAGTGCCCGGCTCAGAGTCATCATTATTTCGAAAGGAGTCTTTGATTCGTGAAGTGGCTTTATGACCTGGTCTCTAATCGCGATTTCAGGACTCATTGTATAAACGTCGCTGGTCCCCATTCTTTCAAGAAAACCCGCTTCGGGAAGAATAACATCAGCATATTCCCCTGATACGGTTATGTGTGTATCAATAAAGACCATTAGCTCGAGCAGATAGTTCCCGCTGCTGTCTTTTTGTGTAATTGCATCGATCCAGTCAGGAGTGCTTCCAGATGTAATAACCGGATTTCCCGCTCTGGTTATAAATGCTTTTACAGCGTAAGAGTGATCTTTGAATGGACCGTGTTTGAGCTTAACTCCATCCCTGATTTTTGTCGGCAGGTCCACAAGGACCCCTTTCCATGCCGCAGGAAAATCGCCGAACAGGTCTTTATTCAGCTCTGAGAGTTTGCCCGTAACATCAATGCCGTTTATAGTCCTGGAAACAGTTTTTTCCAGAAATGCCCTGCCGGTAGTCCTGCCGCCTTTTTTAGCTTTTTGTGAATCTACAAAAACTAGTCCGCCGGGGACGTCCATATTGCCTGTTGCAAGGCATAGGGCTGTCATAATAATTGACGTGACGTCACCATTTGTATGGTGTGCTGTACCGTGCATTCCGATTTCTATGGCTGCAGGTTTTGTAATGCCGAACAGGTGCGAGACCCTCTTAATATCTGCAACGGAGATGCCCGTTCTTTCTTCTGTCCACTCAGGAGTGAAATAATGCAGATTATTGGATGGATCTATTTTTTTTGTGAAGGAGAGGAATGAATCGCTGAATTCGTCCCAGCCTTCGGTATATCTGTTTATAAATCCGTGGTCAATGTATTTTTTTGTCGGATCAACTGCAGAATCATTTTTTATTATGTAGTAGAGCATGGCTGCAAGAAAAGCAGCATCAGAGCCCGGTATTATGGGGAGCCAGATATCTGCATGGGCAGCGGAGTTTGTATGAGAAGGGTCAATGACTATATAACGGCACTTGTTTTCCACTCTTGCGGCGGGAATCCCTTTTGACATATAGTTGAAACGAGTTGCTGTCAGCGGATTTGCTCCGATATTCATAAGAAGCTTTATATCGTGGTCTTTTTTGAGCTGCAATTCTCCATCTTCGTCCCTTATCAGGACAGGCCGTTGAATGTCAGGGAGCGGTCGATCATCTCCCAGCATAATGCCCTGTCCCCACTTACGGTTTGGATCGCATACACTGCCCTGATTATATGTGTTGGGAGTGCCGAATGCATGAAATAATCGGTAATATGCTTCCCTGTCAGTTACATCACCGCTATCCATGACGACAGACTCATGACCGTATTCCTTTTTTATGCTGATTAATTTATCTGCAATGAAATCAGCGGCCTCCTCCCATGAAACCTCTTTCCATTCACCTTTGCCCCGTTCACCAGTCCGGAGCATTGGGGTCTTGATGCGGTGAGGAGAGTATGTGAGTTGCAGACCTGCTGCGCCTTTTGCGCAGAATGAGCCGTTGTTTACCAATGAGTGGGGATTGCCGTAGATCTTTTTTGCAACTCCCTTTTCAACGAGCACCGATATTCCACATTCGGAAGGGCACATGGCATCTGAAGTATTTATTAAATGTGATGCATTTTCAGGATTATCCGGTATAGCTTCATGAACGCGGCGTGTTGCAGGGATTTTAATTTTCTCATAACGGGATAAAGGTATATGCTCAATGTCGCCATTGTATAGATAAAAAACAGATGGATTTGTAGCAACTTCGGAGCTTACTGTTTTTAATGTACTATCGGTTAAAGATTTATGGATTTTGCTTGTGGGATCGTTCATGTCGCAAAAGGTAATAGCGTTGCCCATGCAGCTTTGAACACAAACAGGCAGCATGCCTTTTGAAACCCTGCTGCTATAGCAAAAGTCACACTTTTCCATTATGCCCGTTAATGGATTATTATCGATAGCACCATAAGGGCATTGGTCCTTACACTGATTGCAGCCGCTGCAATTATCTTTATTAAACATTACGATGCCATCCTGATTTTTGTATAATGCATTTTCCTGGCATGCTTCTATGCAGGGCGCTTTGTCGCAGTGATTACAAAGGCGCGGTAGAAAAGTCTTGCTGATAGCAGGATAAATTCCCGATGTATATGTTTCGAGGCGGCAGCGGAAAGATCCCAGTGGAATATTGTATTCAGCTTTGCATGTTGCCTGACAGGCGTAACAACCGACACACTTGTTGAGGTCTATCAGCATTCCGTATCTTTTTCGGGATTTAGCCATATATTTAATTTAACTGAACAGTTGCTACAAAATAAACAGAGAGCTATTTGTTTTGCAAAATGATAATAGAGTAAACCACTGTTTTGGGCATGTTTAACTTATTAAAATATTATTATTTATTGATGGATGTTGTGCAAACTAAATTGACAGCCAGGTTGAGTACATGTTAGTTTTTATATAAAAATGAGGTGATTAATGTCATATAAGATCGATTTAAACTATTCATTGGAATGCATAAATAAAAAGGAACTTTTAGACAAAATTAATAGTGATGCTAATTTTGTTCTTGTTGATACTATTGGTACCTATGATGGGAACAGATTCAGGATAAAGGGTGCTACTACGATTCCTTATAAGGAAGTTATTAACAGGCGAAATGAATTAATGTCTTTCGATGAGATAATAATATATTGTAAACATAAGGATTGTGTTGCCTCTAAAAAAGTTGCGCTGGGGTTAAAGCTTCTCAATATACCTAATGTAAAGGTTTATGAGGGCGGTATTGATGAATGGACAGCGAGCGATTTGCCACTAGAAGAAGTGTAGCTTTTTAAATCCAGAGTTGTGTTAATTGTGCTACCAGGGCTATAGATTTACTTGAAGGGTATGATAGTTGAGTATTAAGGATGGTTCCTGTCAGACAGTAAGCTACTATTTGGATGAACTGCCGAACATGAACTTGCAGCACCCTAAATCAAGCACTTGATTGTCCTCAGAAAGGCGGGACATGAAGGTGTCTGTAATATGATATATTCTATGGACGCCTTCTTTCCTCTTCTTTACCAGCCCCCCATTTTCCAGTATTTTCAAATGTTTTGATATGTTATACATCTTAATGTTCAAGGTGTTTGACAGGTCCTGTACGGAAGCTTCCTGCTTAAGAAGTTCATGGATTATCTGGAGCCGATTCTCATCAGCAAGAGCTTTCAGAGTTAATGTCCAGTTTAACGGAGAGTTGGGATCAGAATTATCAATTTGCTGACTCATTGTATCCATTTTACTATATTTCCAATTATTATTGAAATTAAAAGAAATAATTAAATGCTCAGGCTTCGATAAACTCTGTTTATTGTTTTGATGCCAAATCAGTGAATATACACATGTTCAGGTTGCGTATTATGGTGATAATCGTTGTATAAGGATTTCTAATTGCCCCTATAATAAAGAGTGTGTTATACTTTTTCACGGATTTTTTCTCTTGACTCTATTTTTTTAATTAAAGGACATTTCAGTGCTACTATATTTATTTCTTGCAGTATATTTCTGTATTTTAGTGACAGTTTTCATATATGCATCCCACCGCTACTACATGGTGTATCTGTATTATAAGAATAAAAAGAATAAGCCGGTACCGCAGGGCAAGATGGAAAGCCTGCCGCGTATTACAATACAACTCCCGATTTATAATGAAATGTATGTTACTCGCAGGTTGCTGAATGCTGCATGTGATGTTGACTACCCTAAAGAACTTATGGATATACAGGTTCTTGATGATTCAACTGACGAAACAAAAGACGTTGCCAGGAAGTGCGTAGAGGAACTCAGTGGGAAGGGTTTTGATATCAGTTACATTCATCGTGAAAACAGGGTGGGATTTAAGGGAGGTGCGCTTCAGAATGGTCTTAAGACTGCTAAAGGTGCATTCATTGCAGTGTTTGATGCGGATTTTATTCCTCAAAGGGACATTTTCAAGAAGACTATTGATTTTTTTGTTGACAAGAAAGTTGGAATGGTCCAGACCAGATGGAGTTATTTAAATAGAAAATATTCTTTTTTAACGAAGATACAGGCCATTATGCTGGATGGGCATTTTGTTATCGAGCATACTGCCAGAAACTGGTCCGGCAGGTTCTTTAATTTTAATGGAACAGCGGGTATCTGGAGGAAAGAAGCTATAGAAACAGCCGGAGGGTGGGAGCATGACACCCTTACAGAGGACCTGGATTTAAGTTACAGGTCTCAGTTAAAGGGCTGGAAATTCGTATACCTTAAAGATGAACTGTCACCATCTGAAATCCCTGTTGAGATCAACGGCTTTAAGAGCCAGCAGAACAGATGGGCAAAAGGTTCGATACAAACTGCCAAGAAACTTCTCCCTCAGATTTTAAAGAGCGACCTGCCATTAAAAGTTAAAGTTGAGGCTTTTTTTCACCTCACAAATAATATTTCTTACTTTCTTATGCTCGTGTTGTCTGTTTTAATTTATCCGTCCATGGTTGCAAGGATAAATATAGGATGGTTTCGGATGGTCGTAGCTGATGTACCGTTTTTGCTTGTTGCTACTGTTGGTATATCTTTCTTTTATATTGCTTCACAGAAAGAGGCTTACAAGGATTGGAAGTCGAGACTTCTTTACCTGCCTATGTTAATGTCCCTCGGAATAGGTCTTTCAGTTAATAATTCAAAAGCAGTTCTTGAAGCGCTGTTTAATAGAGAGACGGAATTTAAACGTACTCCAAAATATAGTATTGAGAAAAAGAAGGACAGGTGGCATGGCAAGAAATATAAGGGTGAAATTAATATGCTGGTGATCGTTGAATTGCTGCTGGGCATATATTTTACTTTTAACATATACTTTGCATTTATAAATAAGATTTATATATCAATCCCGTTCCTTATGATGTTCCAGGTGGGATACTTCTATGTTGCTTTCTTATCCATATTCCAGGTAATCATAGGAGGCAGTGCCTCAAATCGAATTGTTCGCCTGTTTAGTTCTAAAAGAAACACAGAAGATGTTATTGCTGCATGAAATATAAAAACGATGTTTAAGTAAATTCTATTAAAAGGAGTGTTATTTATGAAAAAAGGAGTAGTCGTATCGTTGTTATTAACAGCAGTATGTTTATTTATAACAGATGCTGCTATGGCAGCATGGACCCAGGCAAAAGGGCATTCTTATAATCAGCTTAGTTTAAGTCATTATCAGACCACTCAGAAATTTACTACTTTGCAGCATGATAGCGCTGGTGCTATAGTGGGTTTGGATACTGAAGTCCACAGGGTTGACTCGGAAGAATTTACAAGCACTGCAGTAACCTACTATCTTGAGTATGGTATTACAGATAAGATTACTGGTATTTTTTCAATCCCATGGAACTGGGTAAAGTCTCATGATGTAATGATAGAAACCGATAAAAGGGGTCCCAGCGGAGTTGGTGACATAAATGTTGGACTTAGGCATAAATTGATTGATAATATTGCCGGCACGGGAGTGTTATCGTCAATTGAATTTGGTGTGAAAATTCCTGAAGCATATGACTATGCAAATCCTGCAACGCATCAACCCCTTGGAGAGGGACAGTATGATTTAACTTCAAAACTAAAATTTGGTAGGGGATTCAACTGGGGGTACTCAGTACTTGATATTTCATATGTTTACCGGTTTGAAAATGAACAGCTTCCCAACGATGCTACGTTTAAACCGTCTGATCAGTTTAAAGTTGCATTGAGTGGCGGTTACAATGCAACTCCATGGTTATCGATCAGGGGACAGTTTGCCTATTCTGATTCAGTCGGTAATGCAGAAGTTTCAGACGTAATGGCGCAGTTATTCTATGACCAGGGCAGCGTATCAAAAGCTCATGGTAAACCGGTAGTTATTAAAGATTCTCTTGCCCTTGAGCAGGATACCTTTAGTGGGGGGGTAGACCTGGCTTTTACATTAAAGCCAGGGCTGCAGCTGGTATTTTCTTATAATACGGACATATCAGACTTTTTTGGTTTGAAGCATACTAAAAATGCTGCGCTTGGTGAAACATATGCAGTTGCTCTTGCATACAGTCACTAATATATAAACAGCATACTTTGTTAAGTTTATGGACAGGCGCTTTCATTTTATGAAACAATAAATGAAGGCGCCTGTTATTTTCTGAGAATGCATATTAAAAAAAAAACATCGTAATCCTTATAGTAATTTGTCTGCTTTTGGTAGTATCTCTTTTCACCTTTTCTCATAGGCACACCCTTACAGCAGTTCTTTACCAGACAATGGGTTCCAAAGATAATGCAATTGAAGCATTTGCAAGGGCTGTACAGGCTGATCCTGGAAATGCCTATGCAAATTATCAGATGGGATTGATGTATAAGGAAATGGGGAACCTTGAAGGGGCCGAGAATGCCTATATTAATCTTCTGAAGCAATTTCCTGAGCACCCATTTGGAAACTATGACCTGGGCTACATATACAGAGAAATGGGACTTCACAGCAAAGCCCTTACGCAGTATGCTAAGGCTTTAAAACTAGACCCGCAAAATGTAAATGCTCTTTATGATATAGCATACATATATAAAGAAGCAGGCCGCTTTCAGGAAGCCCTTAACCAGTATGAAAAAGTTCTTGCAGTTGATCCGTCTCACCCCTATTCCTTATGGGATAGGGCGGTTGTCTATGAGAAACTGGGGATGGTGGAGAAAGCAGAAGCGCAATACAAACATTATCATGAAATGACTGATTGTAGTCTTCGGCGTTTCTGGAATTGCCTGGACTAATTGAATAAGCACGGTTTATATATTAGCTATAGCTGTTTAAATAAACCTCGCCTTAATAAGTTGCAATAACCTGCCTTGGGAAATTGATGATTACGGTCATACTGCCTGCCGACTGATTGTATCCTGAGTATTTATTCGCTAAGAGAAAATTGAATTGATTTAATGGGTTGGCGGAAATTTTACTGAACTGCTAAGTATTAAGTCAGTTAGTTATGCTTCTTTGGTGATGAATTTCATTGACAGAGTTTTGAGTGAGAGAGTTATCTTTTGATTGCGATGGTTATTAAACCAGTCATATATGCTGTTATCGCAGTTAGAAATATTGCGGTAAAGCCATACAACATGGCAAACGGCAGGGATGACGCTGCGGCTAATACCGATGCGACACTATTCACAGCCATGGCTACAGGTATAAAATTGCTGTCTTTTGCACTGACCATCTGTATACCTTTGGGTAATGGTATGCCCATAGCAAACCCTATAGGCGATAAAAACAGGCCTATAATGACCATTCTTAAATACATGTTTTCGGGCAGAATGGCATTAAGTAAATCATCCATGTAAAACAGGTAAAGAAGAGTTAAAATGATTACGGCGCTTAAACTAATAACTACAAGTTTGAAAATGTTCTTGTTGAAATATGCTGAAAAAAGACTTCCAAGCCCCGAAAACAATAGTATTGAAAATACTACTGCAATGAAAGAGTAAGTCGGATGACCAAGGAATAGAACTGCTTTTTGAATTAAACCGATTTCTATGAGCATAAATCCTATGCCTATGCTGAAAAAATAAATAATATAATTAAAGTTGTACCTCATATTCATATGTTTTCTTTTTAAAATATAGACAGGCAAAAAGATTAGCAATACTGAGAATATTAAGATTTGTACAATGGATACGAATAAATTATAAATAACAGAGTTCTTGTACTTGAAAATATTTTCTGGCTTCTCATATTGGAAAAAGAAGGGCATATTATCTGTCAGGGGCCCGATATTTTGAGGGAAGCCGGCCACGTATTTTGATATCTCATTCGACCTGGCTGAATTCATGATTTCCGTAAATGAATTCTGGGCATTCCAGCCGGGAAGGGGCAGGTACATGATCTCTGAGTCACTAATTGCCTCATACCCTATTACATCATTTACAGGAAGTCTGAGGTTTTGAGAGCTTATTGTCACTCGGTCCGCAAACTTTCTTACGATATTGATCTCATCAATACTGAAAGGCACTTTTTTCATCAAAACATTGACGTTAATAGCTTGTTTTACTACTATGAAATTATTGTATGGATTAACGATTCCCATTTCATTCATTGCCTTAAGGGCCGTAGATATAATGATCATAGGTTCTCTTGGGCCGAAACGTATCAGGGAAAGAATACCGTCAGGCTTTAAAGACTTTAAATAGTCTTTGAATGCCTCAGAGGTATAGAGGTAGTTTTCAGAAACGGAAAGGGCGCCGGAAGTCAAATTGGAAGTGTCGGTGTCAGCGCCGGCTATCTGTATAATGTCGTAATTTTTCTTATTGTCTTTGACAAAATATCTGCCGTCCATATTAACAATAGATACATTCTCTTTGCCGTAGGGGTCTCCCAGGAAGTCTTTGAAGGATTCTTTAACAAGTTTGACGGTAGTGCTGTTTATTTCCACTCCGGTTACCCTGCTGCTTTTAAAGTAGGAAGCCCTCATTATATCATGGCCACCTCCCAGTCCGATTGCCAGTGTTTCCGAGTTGTTGCGAAGTTGATAAACAAGACTGAATATGCTGCCGTCAAAGAAATTTGTATAATCATATTTGTCTTTACGAATATTAACAAGCATGGAGCCTGCATCCCCGTCCTGGAACATTGCCTTGATAGGCACGGCTTCCGGCATGTACATATATGAGTAATCATCATTAAAGGAATAAACCTCGATTTTACCCAGGGGATCCCATTTAGAAAATTCCCTTTTTACTTTGGTGGCATTTTTCATCTTTGCGAGGCCTCCATTGGCTTTTGATTTAAAATCAAAAAGATCGCCGGAGAATGGAAAGCTGAATAATATTAATATAGTAAAAATTGCGGCAGTCAGGCCAAGTTTTTTTGGTATGTCACGAAAATAAAGCAGAGAGCACAGCGCCCCCAGAAAAGCTACCAGCACGATTAAATTTTCTGCCCCAAGGGGACGTAATGCAATCAGCGGTATTATACAGCCTAACCCTGAACCGATCAGGTTTAATGAGTAGAGTTTCGGTACATCCTGTACATATTTTTTGAAAACATATGTAAGTATTGCGCCGAAAAAGATATATGGTACGCTGAAAATTATGGAGAAAAGCCATAATCTGGGGAAATTATATCCCTGGTTAATCCATTGAAAATAATGGCTGAATATCAAATGAGTAACCATTATGCTTATAGAAAAGCCCATGAATAAATAGGTTAGCAGCGTTTCTTCTTTGATTCGGTTGATTTTGGAGGAAAGAGCAATACTTATACTCCCTATACCAATTCCCATAAGAACGATGCTGACCACAACATGTGCCAGAGACCGCAACAGGCTGTATGCAAAGATACGAAGCTGGAGCACTTCCAATGTCAGAGTTGCAATTGATAAAATAAGCAGTGCTGAATATAAACGGGATTTGCTATGCATGGGCTTATAAAAATACCATAGAGCAAAAAATAAAATCAAGTAAAGAGAGACTTCCGGAGCTAGGCAGGTCCCTTTAGCATAAGGTGGAATAGTAATAATTGTAGCAAAAACATCTTTATTCCCAGCCAAAGTATAATATAGTGAAGAAACGATCAAAACAGGTCAAATGTTAAATAATAAAACAATAGCTGCCATAATACCGGTGTTGAATGAAGAAGAGACGATTTCTCTTGTTCTTAATGACATCCCAGGGGATTTAATTGATGAAGTTGTCGTGATTGACAACGGCAGCACCGACAGGACTCCTCAGGTTGTAAAAGAGTGGGGCGCAACACTTTTAAACGAGTCGAAAAAGGGTTATGGTTATCCGTGCCTGAAGGGTATTGAATACCTGAAAATGAGCAAGCCGGATATCGTTGTTTTTCTTGATGGTAATTATAGTGACTACCCCACTGAAATAATTAAGCTCGTTGAACCTATGGTCAATGAAGGCTATGATCTTGTCTGCGGCTCCAGAGTGTTGGGAGAAGCTGAAGAGGGCTCGCTTAGAGTTCCGGTGCGCTTCGGAAACTGGCTGGCAACTGTATTGATGAGATTGTTTTATGGATTCAAATATACTGATGTGGGGCCATTCAGGGCTGTTAAGTTTGATAAACTGCTGACTCTGGATATGCATGATAACCTTGGATGGACAATAGAAATGCAGGTTAAGGCTGTCAGGTGCAATTTTAAAATAAAAGAAGTACCTGTTAGTTATCGTATGGGTACCGGCAAATCAAAGTTCACAGGTGATGTTAAGGGTATTGCAATTGTAGGGTACAGGATCATCCGTGCGATAATCCTTAATTTATTCTATCGTCCAGTTTGGTAAACGGGAATATACGGCTCCGACAAAATATACGGTTTGGGTTCCGTTACGAAATCCCCATCCCTCCGTCGATGGATATGGTCTGCCCGGTAATATAATCTGCATGTTTCGAAGCCAGGAATACGATCATGGCGGCTATGTCATCGGGTTCGCCGAACTTTTCTGCAGGGATTCGTTCAAGTATTTTATCTCCGGCCCTTTTTCTAGCCCGGACACTCATGTCGGTTACGATCATGCCCGGCAGTACTGCGTTTGCCTGAATCCCCTTTGATGCAAGTTCTACAGCGCATGCTTTTGTGAATGACATGAGACCGCCTTTTGCAGATGAATAGTTGGTTTGACCCCGTCCTCCCCTGATAGCGCCTATTGATGAAACATTAATGATTTTCCCTGAGTGATTTGCCATCATAATTTCCGCAGCCTGCTGTGAACAAAGAAATGCACCCTTTAAATTTGTATCAATAACCCTGTCCCAATCCTTGAGTTTCATTGCAATAAGAAGGTTGTCCTTTATAACACCGGCATTGTTTACAAGTATATCCAGCCTGTTATATTTTCCTGTTATAAATTCGAATAGGGCTTTTACATCTTCGGGCTTAGAGACATCGGCCTGAAAAATATCTGCCGTACCACCGGTACCGGAGATCTCGTTTTTTACTTCCTCAGCTTTTTCAGCAGACTTGACGTAATTAATAATTACGGAAGCTCCTGCCTTGGCCAGCATGATGCTCGTGGCCCGTCCTATCCCCCTTGATGCCCCTGTGACAAGTGCTACTTTGCCTGTTAAATCTATTTTCATATTCTTATCCCTTCAGTAACATATAATCAGTAGTTTTTTAACTCACTAACTCGATCCATATTTTTTGACAACAATTGACCCGTTCTGTCCACCAAAACCGAATGAATTTGAAATTGCGGCCCTCACGGCAGCAGATTTTTTGATATTGGGAACATAATCAAGATCGCACTTCGGATCAGGATTATGCTGATTAATAGTCGGGTGAATTTCGTCCCTGTTAACAGTCAATGCCGTAAAGACAAACTCAGGCCCTCCGGAAGCTGCCAGTAAATGTCCTATGAGAGCTTTGCTTGAGGTTACTGATAAATTACGGGCATGATCTTTAAACACATTTTTTATTGCCAGTGTTTCCGCTGAATCATTCAGTTTTGTACTAGTGCCGTGGGCATTAATATAATCTATTTCATCAGGGGCCATGTCCGCATCTTTAAGGGCGTTTATCATGGCACGTTCGGCGCCGATACCTTTTGGATGAGGCGCCGTTACTTTGTAAGCGTCCATAGTTGAAGCGTATCCTGATACTTCAGCGTATATTTTTGCACCCCTCTTCAGTGCGTGAGATTCTTCTTCCAGCACAACCATACCTGATCCTTCACCCATAACAAGGCCAGATCTTTTCCTGTCAAAGGGCCTGCAGATTTCCGATGGATTGTCCTTTGATACGGCAGCCGCACTGAGCAGAACAAAAAATATGAGGCCCACAGGGTTGATCATGGAGTCTGCTCCTCCTGAAACGATCATGTCCGAATCTCCCCGATAAATCGAACGGTAAGCAGTGCCGATGGCCTGTGTAGCCGATGCGCACGCTGTTGTTATGGTGGAGTTGTATCCATTCAATCCGTATTTTTTTGCTATAAGTGCGGCGGGCCTGTGGGCGTTGTTTTTCATCAGGGATTCAGAGTGTATGTCTTTATACTCTTTGCCGAATTTCTCGAGGTCGAACTCTTTGTTTTGGTTGGTCCATCGGTGAATATCTTCCAGTCTGTTTATGCCGAGGCCTGCTGCAAGCACGACACCAAAACGGTCTTTTGGGCCGTCATATTTTGTTAAACCGGCATCGTCTAATGCTGACATTGCTGACCATAAAGCAAAGAGGGTTCTCCGCTCACCTTCCTGAGCAGCTTCTCCAGGGAACGCTGCCTGGATCTTTTGCCAGTCCCTTAGGGCAACACTTCCAACCGCCCTGACAGGTGACTTCTCTGTGTTCGGCAGTGAAAGCTCTTTAATGCCCGATTGACCTTCAAGGGCTTTACTCCAGTTTTCATCTACAGTGGTGCCCAGTGACGTTGCCATGCCTAGTCCTGTGATAACAACTCTGTGCTTACTGCTCATTGAGATCAGCCTTAATCCCGCTGTAATAGTAAAAGAGATTCATAAGGTCCTGAGAATTGACTTTGTGAACGTGACTGTAAATGATCCGGTTTACGGAAGCGATGGTTTTCCCGTCCACTGTTATCCATGCTTTACCCAGGGAGTCTCTGCGTGATGTTGATATTATTTCTCCATGAATTTCCGCTTTAAAACCAGGCCTCAGGTCAGGGGCAATGTCTACGTCTTCAACCAGAGACATGACTGCAGAGAGTTTGAAATCATGGGTGTATATGACAAGCCAGCCCAGGAGCTGTGCCATTGCTTCAATATAAATAATACCTGGGACGAGAGCTTGTTTGCGAAAGTGCTTTTTAAAGAACTCCTCAGATAACGTGAAGGTCTTTGCTCCCACAATTGTTTTTCCTTTTTCGATTTTATCGACTGTATCGTAGTATAGAAAACGCATAATAAAACAATTACAAATTAATGACGAGAGATATGTTGAATAACTATTTTCATTCGTCAATCCACTTTTCAATTATCAGCGAAGCGCACTGTCCTTCATAGCTCCGGGAATTAATCATTATCCGTGCCGGGTCGGCTTTAAGAGGGTCCCCTCTGACAAGATTTAATGCAATATTATCTTCAAGCGGCCCTGAATCGAAAATCGCTGGAATTATACCATTTATCAGTATATTAGTTCCGATAACTACGTCTACTGCGGATGCGCCGGACAATAGATGCCCAAGGGCGGCTTTTGAGGAATACACATGTAAGGTATTCAGGCAACCAGCGAAGGTATTATGAATAGCTTCAGCTTCATTTGCATCCCCTTCCGGGGCCCCGTCGCCGTGGGCGATGATAAGGTCTATATCCCCGGGCTTAAGCTCTGCTTTTTCAAGCGCTGTTTCCATTGAAAGTGATATTGCTGCTGAAGTAGCGGAATTGCTGATGTCTGACGATCCAAAAGAGGAGCCGTAACCGGATATTCTGGCAAGGCATGGCGCTTGTCTGGCTATTGCATGTGAAAGCAGTTCTATCGTTATTATGCCGCATCCTTCTCCCAGCATTGTTCCTGTGCTGTTTTTACCAAAAGGCCGGCATGATATGTCATTACTGTTTAGAATCCCGGCCATTGAAGCACGTGCCAGGCTGGAGGGAGATACTTTTTCACTGACTCCTCCGGCCAGAATAACTTCAGCTTGTTTCTCTAGAACTGCATTGTATGCTTCAATTATTGAATGTATAGCCGAATCGGAATGGGGTGCGAATGTTGTATTCTCTCCCCTGATACCAAGGTCAATGGCTACCTGGCAGAAATTTATGTTATTTAGCATTGACAGAGGCCATAGAGGATGAATCTCCTGGTATGCACCGGAATAGAATTTGTCGTAATCCAGGTTCCCCTTATCATCAAGTGACTTTAGCACTGACGGTAGAAGATCTTCCAGGTTGTAGTCTACCATCCCCATAGATGCGAAATAACCGATATTATTCGGGTCTACAGATGCTTTATCAAGTCCTGCATGACTGAAAGATTCGCGCGATGCTTTAAGCAGCATGTAGGCATGCTTGTCCATGATTCGAGAATCTCTCGGATGTACGTTTAACTCTTCAGCGTTCAGGTCATTTACCTCTGCTGCTGCAGTGCAATTAAGGCCCTTTGCGTTAAAGCTTTCTATGGAACGGATACCGCATTTCCCCGAAGCCAGTTTGTCCCACGATGCAGGTAAACTTCTGCCGAGAGCGTTTACCATTCCTGCTCCTGTAATTACGACCTGTTCATTCATGATTAGAACATGATACAGGATGGATGATAAACGATGCAATATCGGAGGGTTAGTTGCAATGCATTTTTCGACGAGAAATGGGCTGAATCTCTATATATGTTCCATCTAATTCAATGAACTTAAATCATGGAGATTTGCTGGACATTCTGCGTTCTTTTATATATACTTTAGCATCTGTTGGGGACAGGGCTGACAAGCCGCGTAATTTTCAAATGCAACCATTTTCCGTTTAGAGTTTATCTGACGGAAACAAGAATGATCTGTGTGGATTTGGCACCGGTTGAACATTTTTATGCTGTGAAACCTTGCCCGATACTGCTATGCATTTGCTTGTCTTGTCCGATGTTTTCCTGAAATATCAGAAAGGAGGTGATGACTTCAGAGCTGTAAATTTCAAATGGATTACTAATCTTTAAAACCAGGAGGATGTTATGAAAAAAGTATTATCAAGAATGTGCATTATCATTGCAGTTTTTATGATGGCCGGCATATTTGTGTCGACGTCAGTGGCAGTAGAGAATAAGCACACCGAATCAAACAGTCAAGTCGTGGACACTTCAATCAATATTAATACTGCCACAGTTAAGGAACTCACAATACTTTCGGGTATTGGAAAGAAGAAGGCAGAGGCGATCATTAACTATAGAAACAATAACGGTAATTTTAGCGACATTAACGACCTTAGGAAAGTGGAGGGGATTGCAAAGAAGACTTTTGAGAAAATTAAGGGTAAAATCGTTGTGAACTAAGTCAGATAGTGTTATATATGAAGGGGCTGCCCTGTAACGGCTTTATTTATTTAAAGTAAACGGGGCAGTCCACTCTTAGGGAATACTTGGAGCGGTTATTATCCCTGAACATTATTTGTCGGATACTCTTACTCTTTGTCGGAACCTTTGACAATAAACAGCTAATAAATAATAATAGTAACCTATAAAAACAAGAGGTTAATGTCAGGCACTTATTTTGCTTAATGAATGTCGTAGTTAATATAGTGAGACGAGGTATTTATTAGTGGACAATCGGCAGTCAAACAGAATGATTTGTAATCTTAACGCTAACATTATATCAGGCGGCAAATCATGTGGTGGATTTATTGACAATGTATCCGAGGATGGTATTGAGTATTTAATGACATCGGCAATCAGATCTTCAATAGATTTTGTGCCCGAGAGGATAATCACACTTAGTTTTCAAACTCCCTCAGGCAAGATACTATATCTAAACTGTGAAGTGAAGTGGTACTTGCGGACTGCTCCTGATGACGAAACTTTGACTGTTGGAATGAAAATATTAGATCCGACTACTGCATATCATGAATTCCTGCAGGACATGGATAGAGAAAGCATTCATTAAGTCTTCAGCCCTTCCGGTTTTTTTCTCACCTATCGCAGATTTTAGCAAATTCAATATTACAGGAAACAGTTAAACAAGCAGGCTAGTCTTTAAATTTGCTGATGCAGAGACAGGCGTTTTGCCCGCCAAATCCAAAAGAATTGGATATTGCTGTATTATGATCCATTTTGCGTGCAGTGTTTGGAACGTAGTCCAGTTTGCACTTTGGGTCACGCACTTCCTGGTTGATTGTAGGGAGGACAATAGACTGATTAATTCCTTCTAATGTAAGTATACATTCGATAGCACCGGCTGCGGCTATAGTATGGCCCAGCATGGATTTATTTGAACTTATCGGAATGTCTCCTGCTTTTTCTCCAAAAACTTCTTTTATTGCCCTGGTTTCAGTTAGGTCATTCTGAGTTGTTGAGGTCCCATGTGCATTTATATAATCAATATCATCAGGTGTTAAGGATGCGTCACCAATGGCTGCAGTCATTGCAGTAACAGCTCCCACTCCTTTTGGGTGAGTGTCCGTAATCCGGTAGGCATCGGCAGAGGAGCCGTACCCTTTTAATTCTCCGAATATGTGAGCTCCCCGTGACAGAGCATGGTCCAGTTCCTCCAGAACTACTGAACCGGCCCCTTCGGACATGACAAACCCATTTCTCCTTCGGTCAAAAGGCCGTGACGCTTTTTGCGGCTCCGTATATTTTTCGGACAGGGCCTTCAGCAGGATAAAACCGGTCATCCCCACAAAATCAAGAGTTGCTTCACATCCACCTGCAATCATTACTTTGCATTTACTGTCCTGAATTAACCTTACGGCTTCCCCTATAGCCTGTGAGCCGGCTGCACAGGCTGATACTATAGCAAGAGAGGGTCCTTTACAGTTAAAAAAAGATGCCAGTATAGTTGATGCGGCATCAGGCTTTCTTCTGAAGAAATTCAGGTAAGGGTAGCCGCCTGATTCAGCAAGTTTCTTCATGTCCCAGCGCCCTTCACCCCGGTAAAACTTATGAATGAACTGCATGTCCTTTACAGGGAGGTTGTCACCGTGAGAGCCCAGTGCAACACCAATTGAGTGACGGTCTTCTACTTCGTCCAGTTTGGCCTTCTGAAGAGCTTCAGTTGTTGCTACTCTCATTAATCTTAATGCCCGTGAAGAATAATTATTCAGTGAACGGTCTGTCTGCTGTTCAAAATCCTCAAGCCAGCTGTTGTTGACTTCTCCACCGATCCGGCACGGCATTCCTGTTGTATCAAATGATTTAATATAATCTATCCCGGAATGGCCCTTGCTGCAATTCTCAAAGGTCTCTTCGGTATTCCTGCCTGAAGGCGTAATCATCCCGTATCCGGTAATTACAACTCTTTTTTTGGATGTATTATTTAGAATATCTTTTTCTCTTCCTGGACTTTTGTCAGCCAATCCTTGATTAAGTCATCTCCGTTACTGAAAACAGCCGGTTCTCCGCATGAGCCGCATTTGATTTTGATCCCGTCTTCGGAGGTCCATTGCTGTGCGCCGCAGTGAGTGCATTTTTCCGGAAGACTTGCCAGTATGTCCATGACTCCGCCTGAGATTGACTGGGCAGTGACCAGGGCAGGTACCTCGTCCATGTCCATGCCCGGCTCGAGTGGGCCCATTTGGTCCCCGAAGCGTATTTTGAGGAGTTCTACGGCTTTTTCGGTCAGCTGACCGTCATCATCAATAGCTGAACCTTCACCGAACATCTCTTCTACATGCTCAAGCACGAAGTGACGGGCCATTTTCATCCCAAAGGCCTGCTCCAGTCTGTAATTAATATCAAGGAAGTCCAGTGACTCAGCCCCCAGATCATTGATTAACGAACTTTCGGGTTTAATTGAATCAGCGTCAACCCTGAGAGTTTCCACTATTGCCTTTTTCAGTTCTTCAAATACTTTTTCCTCGGTTACTATGTTCTGACTCATAATGCCTCCATATTATATTTATTCGTAATAAGTAATTTGTTATACTCTGCAAAAGTAAGCGGTGAGATTGAAGCGTATAACACATAACTCATATAATCGCCGCGTTTTTTAAGCTGACCTGTAAAGAGAGTTGCTCAGCCCCTTATCAACAACAATAGTCTGGCCAGTGATCCCTCTGCTTGCCGGTGAACAGAGAAACGATACAACATCTGCAATTTCATCGGGGGTAACAATAAGGTCATCGGGCAGTTTGTCAACATTTTCAAGATACTGTCTTAAAACTTTGAAGGAATCGGTCTTGACAATTCCGCCGCAGACGGCATTTACAGACACCTTTTTTTCTCTGAGACTTTCTGCACAGTCTCTGACAATTGATTCCATTGCCGCTTTCATGCTTCCCAGTGGGTAGGAGGGGTTATAATAACGGCTTCCAAGACTTGATATAAATACAATCCTGCCTCCCTTAGCCTCCATTAGAGGGATAGCCCCCTGAATACAAAAAATATTACCCATATAGTTAGTTTCAACGAGCTGCCTAAGTTCTCTCTCCAGTAGTTTTTCGATAGGCTTGAAAGGGGCCTTGGCTGCATTCAAGATGAGGTAGTCAAGTGTGCCGAAGGTTTCACTTATTTTGGCGAACAGAGTTTTAACAGAGGATTTCTCCGATATGTCAGCCTGGACCATAAGAGTTTTTCTTCCCATTGCCTCGATCTCTTTGTTGAGCTCTTCAGCCTGGGCGAATGAAGAGCCCGCAGTCCTTCTGTAGTTAATAACAATGTCGGCACCGGCGGCAGCGAGTTTTCTTGCAATAGCCTGACCGATGCCTCTTGAGCTTCCTGTGATTAGAGCAACTTTGCCTTCGAGGGAGTGCATAACCCGTCTATTTTATAAAAAACGGTGTATTTAGTAAACACTATGGACGTAATGAGGTAAAGTTGTCACTTTATGACACTGAATAGTCATGTGTTTGACAAGAGATTTATTTTAGGCTGTTTGTAACTGTATGTTATATAACGAAAGTTATTGCTGCGGCTCCCATGATTTCCTGGGAATGGAAATTGCAATTTGTTTGCTTAATGACCGGTATATATGTAAAATTAAGACAATAATTGCAGGGTTTATTAAAAAAAATTTAATGATATCACTTTTATTTCCGAATATATATGGTATAAGAGTACAAGTGTGAGGGTTATCGCAAATGATTTATAGATATATAATTTTATTATTAGTCACATTATTAATCGGTTGCAGCACAACGGGCACTCGGGTTTCTAATGACAAAAATCGTATTGATTTGCCTGCAAATCTGGAAGTCAAGCCTGCTGAAGAAGTACTTGCTGAGAGAGTCAGTAAGTCTGATTATGATATTTCTCTTATCCCTGATGTTAATAATTCTCCTGATGTAATTGTGGAGGACTGTACTGATACCAAAACCTGTGCTGACGATAATAACTTATCTGATGACAATGCCGGAGCCCAGGAGCTGGCTGTCGTAGAAAAATCTGAGGATTCTATTGCAGATAAAGAGGAAGAACTTCTTGAAAATAAAGAAAAGGACCAGAACTTTCTTGATACTGCTCTTGATTTTTGTAATGCCTCTCAGGATTTCTGGTCTGAAGGGAATCTGGAACAGGCGATCAAAACACTGGATGAGGCATACGCTCTTGTTCTTAAAGTAAATACTGAACGTAGTCCTGAACTGATCCAGCAGAAAGAAGACATTCGTTTTATGATCTCCAAAAGGATATTGGAGATTTATGCATCACGATATACTGCTGTGAACGGAAATCACAATGAGATCCCGCTGGTAATGAACAAGCATATTGAAAAGGAGATTAAGCTGTTCCAGGGACGTGAACGGAAATTTT
Source organism: Nitrospirota bacterium (assembly GCA_003354025.1). Classification (GTDB taxonomy): domain Bacteria; phylum Nitrospirota; class Thermodesulfovibrionia; order UBA6902; family UBA6902; genus Glo-13. The sequence goes on along the minus strand of PIVU01000003.1, from coordinate 15,316 downwards.
TTCTTGAATCATATAAGCGGTCCGGGAAATTTATGGATATGATTACTGCTGAATTAAAAGAAGCTGGACTACCCCAGGACCTTGCCTGGCTGCCATTGATTGAGAGTGGTTTTAAGATAAGGGCGTTGTCCCGTGCCAGGGCACTCGGCTTGTGGCAGTTTATTCCTTCGACGGGATATAAATTTGGATTAAAAAGGGACACATGGATAGATCTAAGGTTAAATCCCGAGAAAGCAACCGCTGCTGCAATTGCATATATGAAGGAACTGCACCAGATATTCGGTGACTGGATGACGGTGCTGGCAGCATATAATTGCGGAGAGGGACGAGTTTTAAGACAGATCAGGAATCAGAAGATCAACTATCTTGATAACTTCTGGGACCTGTATCAGCAGCTTCCCCGTGAAACAGCCCGGTATGTCCCCAGGTTTCTTGCGACACTGCATATTTTAAAAGACCCTGAGAAATACGGATTTGAACTGGGTGAGCCGGACAGCCCTTCGTCTTTTGAAACGGTTTCTATAGAAAAGCAGGTGCAGTTAAAAGTAGTTGCGGAGAAGATCGGAGTGCCCTTTAAGGAACTAACTTCACTGAACCCCGAGCTTCGCCATCATGTGACACCTCCGACTGAATATAAGCTTAAGATTCCTGAAGACAAAAAGAATGTGTTACTGGCGCATCTGAAGGAAATACCGAAATGGACGCTTCCTCAAAATGCATATGTGCATCATAGAGTCAAAAAAGGGGAAACCCTTTCGCTCATAGCGAAAAGATACCGTACAAAAGTAAGTAGAATTGTGCGGGCAAACAACATTCGTAAAAAGCACTTTATACGTGTAGGGCAGAAACTCAAGGTTCCTCTCAGGGGAAGTACTGGCCGGAAGGTTTATGCTTCTGCGGAAAAGCTATTGCCCGGGAAAAAGTACAAGATTAAAAAGGGCGACTCACTCTGGCTGATTGCTCGTAAGTTTAAAACTAATACCAAGAAGCTTCAGAGAATTAATAACTTAACTACAACCCGTCTGCGTGTCGGTGAGGTACTGAAGGTATCTGAATAGTCACGCAGTGAATCTGCCGCAGGGTTGTTACTTTACCGCCTCTAGAACTGTTTTTGCAATATATTCTGCTTTTTCAGGTTCCAGTTCCGGATAAATTGGAAGGGACAGTACCTCGTTGGAAGCAGCTTCGCATTCCGGAAAATCTCCCTCTTTGTACCCTAAGTAGCCAAAGGCTTCCTGAAGGTGAAGTGAAAGAGGGTAATACACAACAGATGCTATCGAGTTTTCCTTTAAAATTTCATGGATTTTGTCCCTTTGCGGAGTTCTGATTGTGTATTGGTGATATACATGACTCCTGTCTTCCAGCTCAACGGGACATTTCACGGCATTACCCAGAATTGATGAATAGATTTTAGCAATTTTGCCTCTGTTTTGATTGTACTGATCGATGTGCCTTAACTTAATCCTGAGTATAGCAGCATGGATTTCATCCAGTCTGCTGTTAAAACCGATGAAACCGTGCTGGTAAGGGCCCACTGTCCCGTGGTTACGCAGCAGCTTAACCGTTTCATGGATGCCTGAATTATTTGTTATCATCATTCCGCCATCACCATAGGCACCCAGATTCTTACTGGGGTAAAAACTGTAACAGCCGCAGTCCCCTATACTCCCGACTGCCCTGTCCTTATACTTAGCACCGAAAGCCTGGGCGCAGTCTTCAACGATTTTTAAATTGTACTTCTTTGCTAACTCCATGATTTCTGTCATGTTTGCCGGAAGTCCAAAAAGGTGTACAACTACAATGGCTTTAGTTTTTGCTGTGATTTTTTCTTCTATTTTAGAGACATCAATATTGAGTGTATTTTTCTCTATGTCGACAAATACGGGTGTTGCATGGACATATGCTATAGATTCTGCCGATGCAATAAATGTAAAGGGAGTTGTTATTACCTCGTCCCCTTCTTTAATGTCCATTGCATTGAGGCTGAGATGAAGAGCGTCTGTGCCGGAAGCAAGTCCAACGGCTCCGCTGACATTATGGTAAGATGCAATTTCATTTTCAAATGATTCGACATTTTTGCCGAGAATAAATCTGCCGCTCTCGATTATTTCCTTAACTGCTGATTTAATCTCTTCTTTAATTGGGAGATACTGAGCTTTGAGATCCAGCATGGGGATCATTGTCTTGTTTTGAGCTGTTTGGGTCATAGTAACTATATGAGTTTATAGGCTGAGATTAACTAAACCGGACACTTTTAATGCTACTTTCAGGGCTTCCTTGCCTTCTAAGCCGGAAACGACAGGACGTGTTCTGTTGCTTACGCATTCAATAAAGGACAACAACTGCTCCTTAAGCGGCTCTTTTTCCTGCGGTTTTATAATCTCTTTACCTATAGAATCGCCTTTCTTTGTGTGACTCACAATTTCCTGACGTTGATAGTCAAGGTCTAAAAATGAGTTGTGTTGAAATATTTTTAACTGTCGTATTTTGTCATTTGCAATTCTGCTCGTAACTGCTTCGGCTATACAGCCGTTTTTGAATTCAATCCAGGCATGAGCTACGTCAATATTTTCCGTAAGAACTTTGGCCCCTGTTGCCCGAAGATCGGATATCTCAGAATTTACTAAGCTAAGTATTATATCTATGTCATGTATCATTAAGTCAAGTGTTACATCAACATCGGTTCCTCTTCCCAAAAATGGAGAAAGGCGCTGTGATTCAATAAACTGAGGTTTTTCAACCATCTTGCTTACCAGTGAAACTCCTGAATTGAACCTTTCCAGGTGTCCTACCTGCAGTATAAGGTTTCTTCTTTCAGCCTCTTCAATGAGTGCCCGTGCTTCTTCGATAGTTGTTGTAATAGGCTTTTCAATCAGCAGGTCTTTGTTGTTTTTGAGAAAATCCATGCCTATTTGAAAATGCAAAGTAGTAGGCACAGCAATACTTGCGGCATCGACAGAATTCATTACATCTTTGTAATTGCTAAGCGCTTCGCAGTTATATTGGGCAGCAAGTTCCTGTGCTCTGGCTGAATCAGTGTCAACTATGGCTACCAGATTTACGCCCTCAATACCTGCAAAAATTCTAGCATGGTGTCTGCCTATTGAACCGGTACCAATAACAGCTACATTAATCATATTGTCCTGTCTTCCATGGATCTGCAATGGCATTGCCCGATGTATATTCCGCCTGAGTTCATTTTTTTACAGCTACCACGACAAAACCATTTTTATCTGCCTTTTTTATGAAGTTTTCCTTGTCAACTATAATACATTTACCGGCCTCAAAAGCGAGGACTTTTGCCCCTGATGTTTTCATTGAATCCAGTGAGTCAAGGCCTAAAACAGGCACATCAAATCTCATGTCCTGGCTTGGTTTGCTTACCTTAATAACGACGGCATCTTTTTGAGCAAGTTCGCTCCCGCGCTTAATGGCTTCGTCAGTCCCTTCAATTGCTTCTATGGCCATTACAGCCATGTTTTTTACCACAACTGTCTGCCCTATATCCAGTCTACCCATCTCTTTTGCGATATGCCATCCATACTCTATGTCCTGCAATTCTTTTTTGGACGGTTTTTTACGGGTCAATAGCCCTTCCGGGCAGAGAAGGCCTTTTGTAAATGTGGTGGTCTTGTGTAGTGTGATTCCGTTTTTTTCCAGCTCACCTACAATTCCGTTCATAATAGTGTCATCGGAACGGTTTTTTAATGAGAATAAGACCTTTGCCATCGTTAAATCGGGGACGATGTCTTTTTTGTTTTTATAAAGGAGGCCTTTGGGAACTTTACCCGCCATTACAGCTTCTGTAACAGACATCTTTTTCAACAGGGCGATCAGTCCTCCGAGACGGCCTATGCTGACTTTATGGAAATCGTCCGCAAAGGGCTTAAGCGATTCGTCTGCAGGAGGTTGAAGCGCAACGGCCACCACATGATAACCCATTCTCTTTGCTTCAGATGCTACTGCCTTGGGCAGGTCACCCATTCCAGCAATTAATCCGAGATTACCGGCAGGTCGCCGGGCCTTTAACGGCATATTCCCCGGGTATTTTTTTCTATAAACTCAATAAACAACTCTACTTCTTCAGGTTGTTTGTCATCGGCCTTTAATTTCTTGAGAGCATCTTTAAGAGTAAGCTTGCTGCGGAATACCGTTTTATATGCCTTTTTAAGGCCTCGGATTACTGAATCATCGAATTCAAGGCGTTTAAGCCCTACAGTGTTTAATCCGTAGAGTTTGGCCCTGTCTCCCGATGCTGTTGTAAAGGGAGGAATGTCCTGCGTTATGGCGCTGAAGCCCCCTATCATTGAGTATGCGCCTATTCTCGTAAACTGGTGGATGGCAACCATCCCGCCGATAAATGCATGATCTTCTATTTCAACATGACCTGCCAGAGTTGTAGCATTTGCTATGATTATGTTATTGCCGATATTGCAGTCATGAGCAATATGAGCATATGCCATGAGAAAGTTGCTGTTGCCTATCCTGGTAATTTTATTGCCGCCCACGGATGCACGATGAATAGTTATATATTCACGTATTATATTGTTCTTTCCTATTTTTACTTTTGTTCTTTCATTTTCATATCTGGTGTCCTGCGGCGGGAGCCCGATAGAAGTGAAGGGGAAGATAGTACAATCACTGCCGATTTCAGTTTCTTCTATAACAATGTGAGACTGAAGTTTAGTATTTTTACCAATTTTTACCCGTTTACCAATAATACAAAAAGGGCCGATTTCCACGCCTTCTGCAAGCTTTGCATCTGCTGCGACGATCGCTGTTTTGTGAATTTTCGGTTTAGCCATTATCACGCACCTCGTCACTTAGCATTGCTGTAAATTCAGCTTCTGCTACAAGTTTGCCATCTACAAGGGCCTGTCCTGTAAATTTCCACACTTTATTTCGATGCTGAAGAACGGACACTTCAAATCGCAGCTGGTCTCCCGGAACAACAGGTTTTCTGAATTTGGCTTTTTCAATGCTCATGAAATAAATGGTATTCCCTGTGGCACCTGACTGAATTGAAAGAATTCCTGATACCTGGGCCATAGCTTCAACAATCAATACCCCCGGCATTATTGGATTGTCCGGGAAATGTCCCTGAAAAAAAGGTTCGTTATAGGTTACATTTTTTATTCCCACCGCTTTTACATTGGGCTCTATTTCAAGAATCCTGTCCACAAGCAGAAAAGGATATCTGTGGGGCAGCATTTTTTGAATTTCCAAGATATTCATCATCTGAAAGTCCTCCTAGAATTATTAAGTTCAATACGAGTATACAACTACATAATACCTTTACAATTAAGGCAATTATCATTTGTAGGGGCAATTCATGAATTGCCCTTACGCAGGTTTATCATGTGTCCTGTTTAGTTCCGGTTAAGTTATCCAATTTTCTTTCAAGTGCCTGTATGCGCTTGATGTACTCAGGCAATTTCGCATAGATGCTTTGAGCTCTTAACCATGATTTGTGCGGAATGGCAGGGCTTCCGGAATAAACCTGGCCTTCCGGAATATTGCCGCCTATTCCGGATTGTGCGCCTATGATCGCATTATTGCCTATAGTAATATGATCTCTGACTCCCACTTGACCGGCCAGTATTACGCTGTTTCCAATATCAACGCTTCCGCTGATTCCGACCTGCGAAACGATAATTGAGTGGCTGCCTATTTTCACATTATGGGCAATTTGTACAAGATTATCAATTTTTGTACCCGTTCCTATTATTGTGTTTCCGGTTGTACCCCTGTCAATGGTTACATTGGAGCCGATTTCAACGTTGTCTTCAACAACAACACCTCCGACCTGCGGTATCTTATAATGCATACCCTGCTCCATGACATATCCAAACCCGTCTGATCCGATGACTGTCCCGGAATGAATGGTCACATTATTTCCAATTTTTGTATTCCCTCTGATCGTGACATTTGGATAGATAAGAGCATTATCACCAATAGTGACTCCTTTACCTATAAACACCCCCGGGAATATTGTTCCCCCGGAACCAATCACGACACCGTCGCGTATGCATGCAAAATGATGGACTGAGACCTCGCTGCCCAGAGTTACATTGTCTCCTATAAAAGCTCTATCGCTGATTCCCGTACATGCATGTGGTTTTATGTAGAAAACTTCCAGTGCTTTTGCATAAGTATACTGAGGGTTTTTGACCACAAGCATGCTAATTGGCAACCCTTCAGCAACCTCTTTGACTATTACTGCCGACGCACGTATTGCAGAAGGATCTTTTAAGAATTTCTTGTCGTGAATATAGGAGATGTCTCCAGTTTGAGCTTCCGTGATTCCTGATACTCCCGTAATCTCAATTTCCGGGTCCCCTATAATGTCACCACCTATATGCCTGGCCAGTTCACTAAGTTTCATAATTTTATGGTATTACGTATTTGTAATGAATACTGCATTAACAATTGTTCACAGCCCCGTTAATTAGTTTTTGAGATCTCGTTAAAACGTTTGATTAATGTGCCTGTCAGATCTATTTCGTCGGAGTGAAACATTACTCCGCTTTCAGCTTTTTCAAGAATAAGTGAATATCCTTCCTCTTTTCCAATCTGGAATACGATTTTCTTGAGCTCCTTAATGATTGAATCCATATACGTTGCCTGCTTTTTTTGTACTTCTTCCTGGGAGTCCTTGACCATCCTCTGGTAATCACGAAGGAGTTTTTCACGCTCCTCTTTTCTTTCCTTTATGGCATCTTCAGTTAGTATGGAAGATTGCTTGGCCAGTTCTTCTTCGATTTTCTTGATTTTTTCGCCCTTTTCTGCAATGAGAAACTGTTTGGCCTTTACCATATTTTCAAGAGAGCCCACTGCTTTTTTTCCTGCCACCGACTCATTCAATGCCTTGTTTAAATCAATATACCCTATCTTGCTCTCGGCAGCAAAAGCACATACAGACAATAGTAGTAAAGCAATTGTCAAACCTAATTTTTTCATGAAGCCTCCTTATGTTATCAAATAATATTATATGTTATCAGTTACAGATTATATGTTAAATCATTATAAAAAGAGACCGGGTACATATAATCAATAACTCATAAATGTAACCATCTAAAATGCTCCTCCCATTGAGAACTCGATCTTATTATCGCTTTCTTCATACTTGGGATCCGGGTTAAATCCCCACTCAAGCCTCAACGGGCCAAAGGGCGATTGCCATCTGAATCCAAATCCATATGTATGCCTCATGTCGCTAAGACCAAAATCGTCATCTTCGTCAAAAGCGCCGCCGTAGTCAACGAACACAACCCCCTTTAATTTTAAGTCTTCCAGCAGAGGGAAGATCAGCTCGGTATTTAATATGAACTCATAGTTCCCGCCTTTTTTCTCTCCATTGTCGTGTCTCGGTCCGCCTTCTCCAAAGCCCAGTCCACGAATTGTACTGATTCCTCCTAAGTAGAATCTTTCGTAAAGAGGCAGTTTTTCATCATTGAAACCTGCTGCAATGCCTGCCCGTCCGCGAATGCTGAATGTAGTTTTCCAGGGTGCAGGGTGAAACCATATGGAATCGACCACAGATTTGACAAAATAGTTGTCGCCTCCGAGTCCTGCAATGGTTGTGTAAAGTGCATGTTTGTAACCAGTTGATGGATCAATTCGGCTGTCTGTAGTGTCCTTCCAGATTGAAGGGCTGATGCTGCTTGTGATTTTCTCACCTTTCTGGTCAACTACTATTGCTGATGCATCATCGGACACATCAGTTATTTCCACATTTTCCAGGTTATATGAGATCTGGCCCGCGACATATTCGGAGAACTCCTTACCAAAACCGATGGATCCGCCGGTTGCCTTCTTATCGTATTCAGGGAATTCCAGGATTTCATTGTATACACTGATTGATGCTGAAATCGGCTTGTCCATGAACCACGGGTCTGAAAGTGAGATACTATAATTGGTCCGTCTTGCGCTCAAATCGGCTTTAAGTTTCAGGTAAAGTCCTTTGCCGAACAGGTTTGTTTGAGTTATTTCTCCCATGACCATGAATTTATCAACAGAGCTGTACCCGCCGCCCAGACTCAGCATGCCCGTCATTTTTTCCTTGATGTCGACATTTATATCAATTTCCTGGTCTTCTGTTCGGGGTGAGGGTGTAATATCAACACTTTCAAAAAAATTCAGGTTATTAATCCTCTGGTAGCTTCGCTTAATCTGCTTTTTGTTGAAAATGTCCCCTTCATCGAGCCTCATTTCCCGCCGCACGACCTTATCCCGCGTTTTTGTGTTTCCTGATATACCTATTCTTCCTATTGTGTAAATTCCGCCTTCTGTAATTGATATTGTAATATTTGCTATTAGTTCTTCTGTTTCGACATCAACAAGAGGATTAATGTCTGCCATTGCGTAGCCCTGTTCCATGTAAAGGTCGAGGGTTTTGCTGATATCTTCTCTTAATGCTCCTCTGTCAAATATCTGCCCTGGAGTTGTTTTCAGATCGGCAAGTATTTCTGATTCTGAAAAAGCTGAGTTACCCTGTACTTTGAGGGCCCCCACACTGTACTGTTCGCCCTCTGATATTGAAATATACAGAGTGAGCTTTTTCTTGTCCGGGTCGAGAACAATCTTAGGTTCAGACGCAGCAACATATATATAGCCATTGTTGTGATAAAGGGCCTTGATTCGTTCTATGTCAGCTTTTACCTGCTCTTTAATATATATGCCCGATCCGGTTATAAAAGAAAGAAACCACCGCTTTTTGGTTTGCATTACTTTTTTGATTTTTTTTAGTGCAATGGAGTCGTTTCCTTCAATAATAACGTCCTTAATGATAACTTTCGGGCCTTCCTCTATCTGAAATGTTAAGGCCACAGCATTATCGGAGATCTCTCTGATAATTGGTACTACCTTCACAAGCCAGTATCCCTCTGACTGGTAAAATAAGGTGATTTTCTGAATGTTGTCAGTAATCAGCGACATGTTTGCAATTGCACCGGAAGTAAGGGTGATCTTCTCTTTAAGGTCGTCAGCTTCATATTCCTTGTTGCCCTGAAAGTCGAGACTTACAATTGTTGGCTTTTCAATGAAAATGAATATAAGTTTTACGCCGCCTTCAAAAGTGTCTATTTCAACCTGTATATCGTCAAAATAACCTATTCGGTAGAGTCGTTTAATATCATTCTGGACTTCGTTTTTTGAGAAGGCACTGCCTACATTGCTATGTATTTTGGAGAATATCGTAGCATCGCTGATTTTTTTATTGCCGGAAATTTCAACAAGATTGATCTGAGGAGATGACTCTGCATTTGCGTTGCTGCCCATCGGCATGAAAAATATAGTGGACAATAACAGGAAGATGGAAAAAAGAAGTATTGTTTTACCTTTAACTGAAAGGACCGAGTGTATGAAAGTATTTATCAAAGACGTCTCCTAGTGGGAAAATTAAGAGCTAGTATAAACTAAATTAGGTTCAAAATCCAATAGTTAATTAATACTATGAATAGAATATAAGACACTATATAAAAGTGCTGCCTGGAGCTGGCATATATCGAGTTATTAACAGTTTGCGCGGCATTACACGCCCTGTGTGTTCAGGAATACATTTTTTTATAATGGAAGTAATGTTATGGCATGAAGTATGGTAAAATACTACGCTTAAAGACAATTATTAAAGTAGGAGGCTGTTTTTTGGAAGAAAAATACAATGTACATGCAATAGAGAAAAAATGGCAGGAATACTGGGAGAGTGAAGGGCTGTTTTCCGTTAAAGAGGATGCTGGCCTGCCAAAGTTCTACTGCCTCGAAATGTTTCCGTACCCTTCTGGGAATATCCATATCGGGCATGTGAGGAATTATGTGATTGGCGATGTTATCTCCAGGTATAAGAGGATGCGCGGGTTTAATGTCCTTCATCCCATGGGGTGGGACGCCTTTGGCCTGCCTGCGGAAAATGCTGCAATAAAACACGGGGTGCACCCCTCGAAGTGGACTTTTGAAAATATAAAACACATGAAGAGCCAGCTAAAAAAGATGGGGCTCAGTTATGACTGGGACAGGGAGGTAGCGACCTGTGACCCCCGGTATTATAAATGGAACCAGTGGATGTTCCTGAAAATGTATGAAATGGGCCTGGCCTATAAGAAGTCATCGGCGGTAAACTGGTGCCCCTCATGTGAAACTGTGCTGGCTAATGAGCAGGTAATAGATGAAGAGTGCTGGCGATGTGACAGCACGGTTGAGCAGAAGGAACTGGAGCAGTGGTTCTATAAAATTACCGAGTATGCCGAAGAGCTTTTGTCAGATGCAGATACACTGGATGGCTGGCCTGAAAAAGTCGTTACAATGCAGCGGAACTGGATAGGCCGCAGTGATGGTGTAGAGGTGGACTTCAGTATAGCGGGTTCCGACAAGAAGATCAGAATTTTCACAACAAGGCAGGACACTCTCTATGGAACTACGTTTATGAGCATTGCCAAGGAGCATCCGCTTGTAGGTGAACTGGTAAGCGACGAAAAGATATTGAAAGAAATAAAAGCCCTTTCAGACGACCCGGAGGAAAAGCAGGGTGTCTTTACAGGGCATAATGCCGTCAATCCTCTGACGGGCAAAGAGATTCCCATTTACGCTGCTAACTTTGTCCTTATGGGATACGGTACGGGTGCGGTGATGGCAGTCCCTGCTCATGACCAGAGGGACTTTGAATTTGCACAGAAATATGGTATTCCTGTCAAGGTTGTTATAGAGCCTGAGAATAACGACGACGGTGCAGAGGCAAGCAATGACACAATGGACTGCGCTTTCACAGACTATGGTGTGCTCGTTGAGTCAGAGCAGTTTTCAGGGCTTTCGAGTAAAGAAGCGAGAGTCAAAATAGCCGATCACCTGGAGAAGGAAGGAATAGGTGAAAGAGCTGTAAACTACAAGCTCAGGGACTGGGGAGTATCCCGCCAGAGATACTGGGGCACGCCCATACCGGTTGTATATTGTGAAAGCTGCGGAATTGTGCCACTTCCGGAAAGTGAACTGCCTGTTATTCTTCCGAAGGATGCAGTGTTAAAGGGCCATGGCACGTCACCTCTTGCGGAACTGGATAGTTTTATTAACACAAAATGCCCTTCCTGCGGAGCAGACGCAAAAAGAGAAACTGATACCATGGATACCTTTGTTGATTCCTCATGGTACTTTTTAAGATATTGCTCTCCTAATGCGGACAACGGCCCTATTGATCCCGGCGCTGCCGCTTACTGGATGCCCGTGGACCAGTATATCGGGGGGATTGAACATGCTGTTCTTCATCTTCTTTACTCACGATTTTTTACAAAGGTAGTCAGGGATATTGGGCTTATTAAGTTCGATGAACCCTTCAAAAGGCTGCTTACTCAGGGAATGGTAATAAAAGACGGCGCCAAAATGTCAAAATCCAAGGGTAACGTAGTTGATCCGGACACTCTTATTAATAAATATGGAACTGATACGGTCAGACTTTTCAGTATGTTTGCCGCTCCGCCACAGAAAGACCTTGAATGGTCAGACAAGAGCGTAGAGGGTTCCTACAGATTTTTAAATCGAATATGGTCATTTGTATTCAAAAACCAGACAGTATTAGGGGCTTCGGACATCCCGGAGTTAAGGGGTGTTGAAGGTCTTTCCGGCGGATCATTAAAGCTTCTCAGGAAAACACATCAGACCATAAAAAAGGTGACTTCAAGTATTGAGCGTGACTACCATTTTAATACAGCGATTGCTGCCCTTATGGAACTAATGAACGAAGTGTCGGTATTTAAAGTCTCAGGCAGTGAAGAAGCAGCAGTTTTGCACTTCTGCATGAAAAACATGATGCTGCTGATATCTCCATTTGCCCCCCATTTTGCTGAAGAGCTCTGGAGAGAACTGGGCGAGGAGGAGAAGCTCTTTAACAGAGCATGGCCTGAGTGGGATGAGGAAATTACCAAAGAAGATGCGGTAGAGCTCGTGGTTCAGATTAACGGTAAGGTGAGGGCAAAGATAATGGCTTCTGCCGGACTGGATGATGAAGCAATAAAGGGAATAGCATTTGCTGATGCAAAGATCCAGGAATACGTAAAAGACAAGACCCTGAAGAAAGTCATAGTTGTGAAAAGCAGGCTTGTTAATATTGTGGTCTGATTCAAAAATATAAAATGCATGGTAAAGCCTGAGAGGCTAATGATGGGAATGAATAAAAATAGTATTTGTTATGCTGCTGCCTTATTGCTCCTGCTTGCTGTTTCCTCATGCGGATACCGGATAGTTGGATCAACCCAGCTTCCGTTTAAGTCAATTGCCATTAAACAGGTCCTGAATAAAACCTATGAACCCAGGCTTGAAGAGAGGCTGCACAATGCTCTGTCCTCGGAGTTCATTAATCAGGGAATTGAAGTAACTGCAGGAAGCGGTGATGTAGAGCTTCAGGCAACGGTGACTACTTTTTTACTGGGGGCTATTGCTGCAATTGATGAGGTTGTAAAGGAGCAGCAGATCACCATGCAAGTCAATATTAAGCTTGTTGAAAATGGAAAGACCATGGAATTTAATTCAATGGCGTCACCTATCAAGATTACTTTTCAGTCAACAGGAACTGTTAGCGCCAGTGTTGCCGAGAAGGAGAGGGCCACGGACAAAGCATGCCGGGAAATTGCGAAGGAATTAGTCAGCAGGATTATTATACGGTATGCTAAATAAAACACTGCAGAAGGAGTTTCAAAAAGGACTGCCCGGTCCCCTTTATTACCTGTGGAGTGATGAAAGTTGTTTCCTGGAAGATGCGCTGGCTAAAATTCCCGAGACAGTTATTCCATCGGGCTCACTGGATTTCAACTACGATGTCTTTGACCCTTCCACGAGCATACAGGAAATACTGGACACGGTGTCTACGCTGCCCTTTATGGCCCCACGTCGACTTGTAGTGCTTAAGGATTTCCATCAACTCAGTGCGCCGATGGTTAAGTCTTTGATGACATACCTCAGCGATCCTGCGGAAAGTACATGCATGGTGGTAGTTTCACAAAAGGCCCCTAAAAAATCTCTGAAAGTAGACTGGAAGGTGTTTTCTTTAAACATAAGAGAAAGCGACATACCGTCATGGCTCAGGCAAGCTGCAATGAGCAGGGGGGTCAAGCTGACAGGTGATGCAGTAGATTCTCTTATTGAGTATGTAGGATATGATGTTGGTCTGTTGTTAATGGAAGTTGAAAAACTATCGCTGTCGGGCCAGGGTACGATTACCGGAAAAGATATCATCTCTTCAACAAGTATGATGAGAAAGTATTCTACCTTTGACCTTCTTGATGCCCTGATAGCCGGACAGAAATTACGGGCCTTTAGAATATTGAAGACCATTTTTGGAGGAAGTCCCCATGAGGCCCCGGTTGTTCTCGGTACACTGAACTGGCACTATAAACAGTTTTATCTTCTTTGGCACAACAAGGGCAGAAGGCCTATGAAAATGAGGGAAAAGACCTACAGGGCCCTTATGAAATATGTACCGCTATTTAAAGAAAGTGATTTCTTTTCAATATTTCAGAGCCTGCATGAAGCGGATGTAGGGATAAAAACTTCCGGACGACCTGAGCTTGTAATGGAAGTATTGCTGATTAAGCTGCTTCAGCAGGGGTCAGTGACTTGACGAGTCTCGTAAGCCGTGAAACTCTTCTGGATCCGGTATTCCTGTGTATAATTCCTTTTTTCGCAGCTTTGTCAATAGCAGAAATTGCCTCTTTTAATGCAGACTCGGCGCCTTCCTGGCTTTTGCTGGCGACTTCAGACTCTACCTTTTTGGTGAGTGTTTTGATCACGCTTTTTGCTGACTTGTTTCTCAAAGTTTTTACTTCGTTCTGTCTAACTCTTTTCAGAGCTGATTTGCTTTTATTAGGTGCAGATTTTTCCGGCAATGTAATACCTCCAAATGATTTAATTATTAACAGTAATTTGACTTGATACAGGTAGAACCCTACGTCAAGGCAAATTATTTTTTAACATTATAGAGATAGTAAAGTCAAGGTGATATGGACGAAAAACGGAATGTGACAAAGGCTGCAGGGCAGATTTCAATAGCCACAACGGGCAGCCGTATCCTAGGGTTTTTCAGGGATATATTGCTGGCTAAAATATTCGGTGCAAGCGGATCTACCGATGCCTTTTTTATGGCCCACAAAATTCCGAATCTATTCAGGGAGCTCTTTGCTGAAGGCTCAATGTCAGCAGCATTTATTCCTGTTTTTACGGAATCTCTTACAAAAGAGGGACATGAGGATGCAAAGAAACTGGCTTCGTCGGTTTTTGCGTTTCTTCTTTCAGCGCTCACGCTGATCTGCCTGCTCGGGATTATATTCACCCCATATGTTGTATCAGTTCTGGCGCCGGGTTTTATCAAAAGTCCTGAGAAGTTCGCACTGACAGTCAAGCTAACCAGAATCATGTTCCCCTTTCTCTTTTTTATCAGTCTGGCCGCTTTTGCAAAGGGTATTCTGAACTCACTTAAATCTTTTTTTATCCCTGCCACGGCACCAATGTTTTTGAATATATCCATGATTATTTCCGCCCTGTTTTTTGCTGAACGGTTTGCTGTCCCAATGGTTGCAATAGCCATAGGAGTAACTGTAGGCGGGGCCCTTCAGGTTCTTATTCAAATACCGGATCTTGTGAAAAAGAAGTTCATTGTTGCGCCCTCGTTTTCATTTAAACATCCGGGACTGCAAAAAATACGACGCCTGATGCTTCCAGCTATATTGGGCATGGGAGTTCACCAGATTAATATTCTGGTAGGCAGTATATTTGTTTCTTTTCTCGCCGGCGGATCAGTTACTTATCTATACTATGCAATGAGATTTGTCCATTTGCCGATAGGTGTTTTTGGAGTTGCTATGGCTACTGCCGTACTTCCTTCTCTGTCCGAGCAGGCTGCAAGGCATGATGATATCGCTATGCGTGAGACCTTTTCTTTTTCACTGAGACTTCTCTTTTTTATATCGCTTCCGGCAATGGCAGGACTTATTGCATTGTCCGGTCCGATTATACAGGTTGTGCTTCAAAGGGGTGAGTTTACATCTCTTGCAGTTTCGGAGACGACATATGCAATCATCTGCTATTCATCGGGGCTCTGGGCCTTTGTGGGGTACAGGGTTGTGGTCTCGGTGTTTTATTCATTGCAGGACACAAAAACTCCTGTGAAAATCGCGCTGATTTCAATAGTAGTGAACATATTGTTCAGCTTTTTACTGATGGGACCCATGAGGCATGGAGGTCTGGCCCTGGCCAATGCTATAGCGCAGGCAGTTAATTTTCTCATATTGTTTCACCTGCTCAGGAAGAGATTTGGTAATGTTGATGGGAAAAAAATAGC
>PIVU01000083.1 GCA_003354025.1 Nitrospirota bacterium | reverse complement strand
CCTTGAACCCTTTTGTTTATTTACTCAATATTAAATGTTGCAACTTCCTTAGTACCCGGTAAATACTCCCCTACGGGCACAAGTTTCCTATTGTCCTTTGCGCAATCTATTATTAAAGTCCATAATTGATTTAATTCGGTTTTTTCTCTGTCATTTTCCGGGGTCATTTTCAACAGGCTGCCTTCCAGTTCTATTTTCATTATTGTCCTCCCTGTGAATAAGATTATTGCTGTTAATTCAATTATATCAAAAAACTCTACAAATACAAGGTGTTTCACAGCCGAAACGCTTCTTCCGCCTCCTGAATAAGCAATTCCGGTGAATTCATATATTTTGGTGAAAAGTGAAGCACTTTCAATCTTCCCACCTCTGCTTCTCTCGCAATCCGACCTGCCTCCCTGGCTGTAAGGTGATAGCGGTCTTTTGCCCTGTCCCTGTCGTCATGCAAAAAATATGACTCAATATAAAGTGTATCAGAGCCCTTCACCAGGTTGACGATTTTATTTACGTTCTCACCGCTTCCCAGCACATCTACAACATAGGACAGCTTCTGGCCCTTTATAATATCCACTATCCCCCGGAGTTCAGGGAAAGAGTAGCTTTTCCCGTCAACTTTGAATGTACCGGTTACTGTATTTTCTCGAATAGCCTTTTTCAGGTCAGTTAACCATAGGCCGACAGGCAGGTTTAATTTGATCAACTTAGCTTTATCAATATTGATGTGGTAATCCTCCTCCATGCTGAAGGCCAGGCATGGAATCTGATGGTCCAGTATAGCCGCTTTGACTGTAATTGATTTATCGGTGAGAATCGTGCCGTTGAATTGATCACTGCCTGCATCTTCACGCTTAAAAAAATTATCGGCCCTGAATATCGCCTTTTTTACACGGTCATTGCTTACTTCCGCTGCTTCTATGTACAGCGGATAGTCACTGGTAAGGTTCCATGTATAGCTGTTCAACTTTCCTGCTATGCAGTCGATAAACCCCTCTGGACCGTATATAAACAAAGGAGTTTCTCTTTTGAGACAGACCCTCAGTACATTATCAAACCCTATAAAATGATCTACATGGGTGTGAGATATGAAGATATGTGTTGTTTTCAGCACATCCCGTGCAGACAGGGCGGTTGTAAAGCCAAGATCAAACATCATTGCGCGCCCCTCCCTCAGTACTCTCACATATATGCCGGGATCGTCGAAAGGCCCGTTAAGAACTCTTGCATGGAACGAAGGTTTCACAATATCTCCTCTAAATCTGTTTGTTTAGTTTCAGTGTACCGGCAGTCCTGCTCCATTTCACTCTTTGATATGCCTGCCTGCTTAATAATGTAAGCAAATAAATGATATAATATTTAACATATTTAGAAAAAGTTCGATATATATATAAACATTGTCTTTTAACTGACAATAAAACTGCTAATATTATATTTTACTTAACTTTTTAAACTCTACCAGGAGGTATAGATGCCTGAGCTTAGGAAAGACCCCATTTCGGGCAGATGGGTTATTATTTCTGTAGAAAGAGGAAAACGACCATCCGATTTCGGGATGAGGGTATCACCCAAAAAAGGCGGCTTCTGCGCTTTCTGTGAAGGAAACGAACATACCACTCCGCCAGAGATCCTGGCTTTCAGACCCGGATCCGGACAGCCTAATACTCCAGGCTGGAACCTGAGAATTGTACCCAATAAGTTTCCCGCCCTGAATGTTGAAGGTAAACTGGACAGAATCGGTGAAGGGATATTCGACAAAATGAACGGGGTAGGCGCTCATGAAGTAATAATAGAGTGTCCGGACCATCACTTAACGTTATCAACTATGCCCATTAAGAATATAGAAGACACTTTGTGGGCCTTCCATCAAAGAATGGAAGATCTAAAAAAAGACGACCGATTTAAGTACATCCTTGTATTCAAGAATGAAGGCGATGATGCAGGTGCTTCACTGGAACATTCTCATACCCAGTTAATTGCCCTTCCTATCGTGCCTCAGCTCGTTGAAGAGGAGCTTTATCAGTCAAAACAGTATTATGAATACAAAGAGAGATGTATCTTCTGTGACATAATACAACAGGAAACCTCCAGCAAAACACGGGTTATTTCTGAAAATGATGATTTCATAGCCATTGCTCCTTTTGCTTCGCGGTCTCCCTTTGAGACAATGATACTTCCCAAGAAGCACGAGTCCTCCTTTGCTCCTAATGACAGTGTGCATAATCTTGCTCAAATTCTTCAGCGTACATTAAAACAGATCGACACGGTACTTGAGCTGCCCCCATACAATTTAATGATTCACACTTCGCCCTTTAAAAACGCGAATAACGACTATTACCACTGGCATATTGAAATATTGCCGAAACTCACAAAAATTGCCGGCTTTGAATGGGGCTCCGGTTTCTATATTAACCCAACGCCTCCGGAAGAAGCCGCACAGTTTATGAGGGACGCTGAAGTATAAATATAATTGTTTATGTCAGTGTTTCAGAGACAGGGAATTGACCGTTAATACAATTGGAATACCCTTAAAAGTGTCATGAAAGAGATAACCGAAACTAATAGTCATCAGCAGGCATCAAGGACAGAGGTCCTTAAAAAAGTGGCCCAAATCGCGAGTTCAAAGCGTGAACTCAGAGAAATCATTGATACTATTGCCCACGTAATAGCCGACCTCTTTGACAAGAATACATGCTCTATCTGCCTTGTTAAGCCCGATAATAAGTGTATTTGTATTGAGGCTGCAAAGAATACGGGCAAAGATATTATTAATGTGTTCTGTATAGACGATGAAAAGGAAACTATTGGCCGTCTTTTTCATGATCAGAGACCGCTCTCTATAGAAGATATCAGAAAAGATCCGCATATCAAGTCCATTCTCAACCCTGAAACAGGCCTTCTTTCCCTGCTTGCAGTGCCGATCATTCAGGACAGTACAGTGGCAGGAATATTAATGGTACAGACTGAAGAGCCCTATGCCTATAGTGAGAACGATGTTCACCTTCTGGAAATAATTTCATACAACATAAGCGCTGCCATCAGTAATGCCGAACTCTACAGAAGCGTTAAGTCACAACTTGACGAGCTTAATGTAATCCATGAAATCGGTAAAGCAATAACATCCATTCTCGACATCAATGAGCTGCTGCCTCACATATGCAAGGAAGTTTCCAAAGTCTTTAATGTCACAGGCTGCATCCTGAGGCTGCGTGAGGAAAATAACCTGCTGGTCAATGCATCATATGGGCTCAAGGACACAATCAGCCGCACAATAACCATGCCGCTGGGAGAAGGAATAGCCGGTCATGTTGCCTCCACAGGGGAACCGATGCTGGTTAATAGTTTGAATTCAATGCCGGAGAACCTGCGCATACCTGGAATTAATGCTACGTCCGTTATATGCGTTACACTCAAATTCGGGGAGCATATTATAGGGACTCTGGAGCTCTTCGATAAAAAAGATGAATGGGGCATTACTTCTTTTACCCAGAACGATCTTAATTCTTTAATGACCTTTGCTTCCGCATCATCTATAGCTATTGAAAATGCCAGGCTATACAAAGCTGAAATAGACAAAGAGAAAGAAGTTACGCAGACAAAGGACTACCTGAAAAGCTTAATCGATGATTCTGCAGACGCTATTGTTACATCAGACACAGATGGAGTAATAAAATCATGGAACAAGGGTGCAGAGAACATTTACGGATACACAGAAGAAGAAGTGTTAGGCCAGTTCCTTCCCATGGTCCCGGCATTTCTAGTAGAGGAAGAAAGAGGATTCATCAATAAAATAAAGCAAAAAGAAACCCTGAGGAACCTCGAAACAATCCGGCAGACCAAGAAGGGACGGCTCATAGAAGTCAGCCTCACATTGTCGCCTGTGATTGATTCAGCGGGAAATGTAACAGGCATTAGTGGAATATCACGGGATATATCGGAAAAAAAGATGGTCGAAAAAGAGTTAATAAGAAAAAATCAGGAGCTGTCCCGGCTGTTTTTTATTAATTCCGTTGTAAGAAGCACTCTTGAGCTTGACCGCCTTTTAAAAATGATCCTCACCGTTGTTACCATGGGAGACGGCCTTGGATTTAACAGGGCAATACTCTTTCTTGTAGATGACTCGGAAAAGAATCTTAAAGGCATAATGGGCGTAGGCCCGGCAAGTCCGGAGGAGGCAAAGGACATATGGCTTTCCATGGAAGGCAAAAGCCTCGGCGCTATTATAGAAGAAATTGAAAGCGGCCCCGTGCATATGGATTCCCATCTTGACAGGTTGAGCCAGCAGCTTAACATAAGTCTTGAAGGAGATGATATTCTCAACAGGTGCGTTAAAGACAAGAGACCCTTTAATATTCAAAACGCCAAGAATGAGCCGATAGTAACAGCTTACCTGATACAGATGCTGGGTGCAGAGTCATTCGGCATAGTACCACTCATGTCAAGAGATAATGTAATCGGCTTAATCTGGGTTGATAACCTGTTCACCGGACGCCCAATTAAGGACGAGGACCTGCAGTTTCTCATGGGTTTTTCAAGCCACATTGCCTCTGCAATAGAAAACGCCCGGCTTTTTGAAAACGTCAACCTGGCCCGTGCAGAATTAAAAAACATCTTTGAGTCAATGTCAGACATGGTCTACTTTACTGACAAAGATCTTGTTATAAGACGCATTAACCAGGCCGTTATCCAGAGAACCGGGAAAACCGAGGAAGAGATTATAGGGAAAAAGTGCTACGAAATTTTCCACGGCAAAGATGAGCCCTGGGACAAGTGTCCTCACTCTAAATTAATGGAAACAAAAAAGCCTCACGTTGGTGAAATTGAAGACCCGCACCTTGGCGGAACCTTTGTGGTTTCCAATTCTCCCATATTTGATTCTGCAGATAATTTCGTGGGAACCGTTCACATTTCAAGGGACATCACCGAACTCCGTACACTGCGGGAAAGAGTGGCCCATTCCGATAGAATGGCGGCGCTTGGTGAGCTTGCAGCAAGAGTCGCCCATGAAATCAGGAACCCCCTTATTTCAATAGGAGGCTTTGCCCGCAGGCTTGAAAAGAGACTTTCCGACGATACCAGGGAGTATGCAAAAATCATTGTTAATGAAGTCAGCAGACTTGAAAATATATTAAAGGAAATTCTCGGATTTGTCAGGAGTGCAAAGTTTGTTAAAAGCAAAGTTGATATTAACGAACTTATGAACAGCATTATTGATTTTACAAAACCGGAGGTCCATGAAAACCAAAACCGTATCATCAAGGAATTATCCGATGAGAAAGTTGTATCCCTTATAGATGCCGACAAGATAAAAGAAGCCTTACTCAATATTATTTCCAATGCTGCTCAGGCTACTGACCACGGCCTCATCACCGTGAGAACAAGAGTAGAAAATACAGAGGTAGTCATTGAACTAATGGACACCGGATGCGGTATAAAAGATGATGATATTAAAAGCATTTTCAATCCTTTTTTTACAACAAAAGCCGAAGGTACAGGACTGGGACTTGCGGTCACACATAAAATAATTCAGGAACACAACGGGAAAATTAAAGTTGAAAGCGTCTGGGGAGGAGGCACAGCCTTTAAGATATACCTCCCAATTGTTGAAGAATAGCGGTTATGTGTTTATAAAATATAAATAATTAGCATTTCAGGGACTGCCCGGCGGCATCCATTTATTTAGAAAAAAATAAATTAGTAAATTCAACGAATAAACGATATAATTGTAGGAAGGAGAAATCTTATGAAACTTCTAATTGTTGACGACGATACAAATATTCAGCGCCTTTATAAAGAAGAACTGGAAGAAGAAGGATACGATGTTGTTGTGGCTACTACAGGTAAAGATGCTCTTGTTATGTTTGAAGAGGAAAACCCCGATATTGTTACTCTTGATATTCTCATGCCCGATATTGATGGTATAAGCCTCCTGAGAAAGATGAAGGAAAAGCGGCCCAATATTCCAATTATTATGTCAACAGCTTACGACTACAGAGATGACTTTGCCGTGTGGGCATCGGAAGCATATATCGTCAAATCATCTGACCTCAGTGAGTTAAAGAAAACAATAAAAAAACTTGTTGATGCATAACTGCCTCACCAATACAGGGCATAGGACAGACATATCCGGTCAAAAGTGCTTTTCGTCTGTTATTACTACGCATATCCATCCTTGATAAATCTCTGCTATCAAGAACTTGATTCTTGGTTCCCGCAGGCTAAATCTTGCTGTGCCAGTTTACAAAACAAAGCATAATTGGGTAATATTCAAGGGTGTGCGAGAAATCAGTTTTGTTGCACACTAACGGAGAGGTGGCCGAGTGGCTGAAGGCAGCCGCCTGCTAAGCGGTTATGGGGGTCAAACCTCATCCAGGGTTCGAATCCCTGCCTCTCCGCCATACTTTATTATGGCTAAAGTAATTATGAATATATTATGGAGGAGTAATTATGAATAAAATACTAATAACATTAGTAGCATTAGCATTAACGTTTTCTATTTCATCCTGCAAAAAACCGGAAGAACAACAGCCTGAGGCAAAACAGCCGTCTATACCTTCCGGCCCGATTATTGACGCCAAAGCAGGGGCTCCTCATAGCACTCCTGCTCCAAAAACGGTTTTTCAAGTCTCACTTCCACAGGAAATTATAGACCAGTGGGATTCTGTAGTAATTATTATTGAAGACAAAAAAGAAAATAAGAAAACAGAAGCTACTGCAAAGATAGGCAGTGAATTTCAGATCCCTGACTCAGACCTGACTATCAAGGTAGGGCCCTTTCTTCCTGACTTCAAGATGAGCGCACAAACCATTACCTCAGCATCAGCCGAGCCCAATAATCCTTCAGTCGGTGTCGCGATTATACAGAACGGGAAAAAGGTTTTTCCTGCAAGCGGTGAATGGGGATGGCTCTACTCTAAATTTCCTACAATCCATTCATTTCAGCATGAGCGCTTCGCCCTTGTTCTTAAAGAAGGTGTAAAGAAACAATAAACGGCCGCGCCCATAGCTCAACTGGATAGAGTGCCTGACTACGGATCAGGAGGTTGGGGGTTCGACTCCTCCTGGGCGCGCCATTTTTTTCAATAGGTTACAGCTTTTTGATTGTTTTCATGAACGTGGAATATTTCCGCTCACATATTTCTTCGTCCTCGTTAACTATTCAATTTATCAGTATTTTCAATAAGCGTCAATAACCTTTTTTATCTTCAGTAATAATACTTTTACAGGCTTCCGGCATTTTTTTCATTAAAAATGGAACTGTGTTGGAGGTCAAATCCTGTATTAAGGAGACGTCCCAATTAACCTTTTTACCAAATTTACATAAAATAGTTAACGGTATCCATTATATTCCCGATTCTTCACAAGTTCTTCATATTATTCGGATATGATTAATTATTGTTAATGATAGCAAAATTAAATATGGAGGAAAGAAATAATTCGATTGACATCTGTTGACATTTAGATTATCTTAAAAATCTGTAAAGGGGAGTAGCTTAACAGTGACTGTCGTCAATACGTTTGTCTGAATGCATAGACAGACCGGCACCACTGGTTAGATAAAACTATCCGGCAAGACCTTTACTGTGATAACCAGGTTATCGCGGTAAAGGTCTTTTTTATTGGGGAACAACAAATGGAAGAGAGGGTATCCAGACTTGAAGCTATGAGAGCATCTTCATAAGAAGAAAGTACCCTATCAGAATGGGACAGAGATGCCGTTGTCTTGCATAGCAGATTTCAGATAAATTGGATGAAATATCCATTAGCTTGATCTGATACATAATTGCTTGATTAATTTAGTATATTGCAATAGGATAAAATTCTAATGATGAGCATGATTAAAAATAGTTTTGCGACTGTCCTGATTTTCTTTATTATCGTTACGCTTTATTCCCCGATCTTTCACCAGCATGTTGAAGAGAATCATCTGCAGGAGCCGTTAGGACATACTCATAATATTTCACTCCACTCTCCCAAGGATTATTCAGCAAACTCGCATGGGTCAAGTTCTTCTAAGGCAGTTCTGTCAGATAATTATAATCACACTCATTATCATTCACATTTTGGAAAAGATTTATTACGCGTCCGACGAATAGAAGATCAGCAAATTCAGTTGAGTTTTCTTTATGCGCTTAAAACTTTCAATAGTCTGTTAACGCAGTCACTTGCCTTGAAAAAATATTCATATAATCAATATAAATCAAAAAATTATAGTAGCAACTCTGCCAAAACTTCTTCAGGACTTTCCCCCCCCATTTCTTAAACGTAAGAATAAAATACTCTGGTTGTTTTTATGCCTGATACTTGCACGCTCTCACAGGTCGCATATTATCAATCATTTAAACGTGCGATAAATAATACTTTGATCAAGCCTATCAGCCAGGGTACAGAACTATATTTATCGATAGCATAGGAGAATATTACATGAAGATATCACAAGCAAGGCTTATTCCCCTGATGGTTGGTATAAAGGCAAAGGAATATTTATTTAAAGTTGGTTGGAAAACAAAAAGAGCTACTTACTTATTTCCGGTAATAATTGCACTGTCAATTATAATGGCATGTTCTTCTGTGTGGGAGCCGTCCGATTCTGAAGCAGTTCATCTTATCGAAAATTACTATCTCTTTACAAGGTCTGGAAAAGATATCGATGCAGAGATAATAGCAAGGGGGAAATATATCGGTGAATGCAAATGCTTCCCTGTTAAATTCAAGATAATGAGCAAAAACCAAGAACGTTTCGAAAAAACATTCTACTTTTTTAAGAACGAGGCCGGAATCGTTGAAGTGAGTGATTATCAGTTTAGCCTTACAAAATAAAAACCCTTTGCGGAGCAGTCAATTAAACATTAAAAAAGAGAGGAGATAATGATGGCAAAAAAACCAAGCGAAAAAGAAGAAGAATTTGTAGCACGGATGGAATATGCAAGACTGAAAAAGATCGAAGAGGAAAAGCATAACCGACTCGCAGAGGAGGAAAAGAATAAACTGAAAGAACTTCACTTCATGAAGTGCCCAAAGTGCGGCATGGAGCTTATAGCTCTTGACTATAAAGGAATAGAGGTAGACAAGTGTTCCGAATGTGAAGGCATATGGCTAGATGCCGGAGAGCTTGAGGCTGTATCAAGTCTTGAAAAATCCGGGATCGACAAATTGTTAAGTGTATTCAGAAGGGAATAGTCAGGGAGCAATTCTGAGTCTCTCATTTTTGAAAAGTAGAGTGTCTGTCTGAAAAAATGACAAGTAACGGGCAGACACTCTCTTTAGAATCTTATTACGACATGGAAAAGTCCATTGGCGGAGGCTAATTAATATACTTATGATTATAGTTTTCACATCAGCTCTTATAGCATATTTTATCTCAGCAATCATCGGCATTGCAGAGATATTCAGAGGCAAGAGGGCAACATCCAAAACGATGACAATAGTTGCTATCATCGGATTTGTAATGCACACGGCAAGTCTGATCGTTAGCGTTAATACGATTCCTCATGTTCCCATAACAACTCTCCAGGAAGCCGCCTCATTCTTTTCATGGAGTGTTGTCTTATTGTTTTTTTTAGTTGAGTATAAATTCAGATTAGGATTACTGGGATCTTTCGTTATGCCTATAGCGTCTGTATTGATGATTTCTTCTTCGATACTGCCTGCTGAAACAATTCCACTGAAGCAGGGTGGCGCGGGAAAAAAGCAGCCATTCTTTCTATAGCGGGATTCAGCGGTGTGTTATCTGCTTTTGGTGGGCTGATATTATTTTGATTAAGGAGACGATATTATGAAACAAATGAAAAAAAGAGGTTTGCAATGGGCCCTTATCGGAGCGTCCCTCAGCTTTTTGGGACCCTTGGGCGAATGGGTGTTTCTGAAGTTGTTTGCTAAGGCTACAACAGACTCACTCTTGTTAACGTATTTTTATACGGAAGTGGTCACACTGATAAGTTTTGGAATATTTGGATACCTGCTGGGTTTACATGCTGAAAAGATAGAATTCCTGGCCTTGCGTGACAAATTAACAGGTTTATATAACCGTCATTACCTGATAGAACACCTTGAGCATTTATTAGCTCAACATAGAAGACATAAAAAGAGATCAAGTGTAATGATGTTTGACCTCGATAATTTTAAAAAGGTTAATGATTACTATGGTCACATGATTGGCGACATGGCGTTGAAGGCTGTTGCTGAGTGTGTTCAGCGAATCTGCAGGGATTCAGATACTCTCACCCGATATGGAGGTGAAGAATTTATTGTTGTTTGCCATGACACTGATATAATTGAAGGTAGCCAACTGGCTGAACGCATTCGCGAAAGCGTTGAGTACCTTACAATTGAGTCATTGGGGTTTCCCGGTCCTCAAACTATTTCAATCGGGGTACATGAACTATCACCAGGTGATGAACTTACGGTTGATAAAGCTCTCTATTGTGCCAAAAAAGATGGGAGAAACAAAGTGTTTATAACAGATAAGAAAAAAGCGGCTTAATCATAAATTCAAATCATGCTATTTATAACGAACAGTGACAGAGGAGACAGATGGAAACATTAATTGGTAAACACTGGCACCATCTTCCGGCAGATGAAGTTCTAGGTCTTCTTGAGAGTGATCGTAAAACAGGTCTGGATCTGTTCGAGATAGAACATCGAACTAAACACTTCGGACCTAATTCAATCACAATGAGAAAAGGAAAAGGCCCGCTGATGAGATTTCTTCTCCAGTTTCACCAGCCCTTGATCTATATCCTGATAGCAGCCGGTACTATTACAGCCATTCTTCAGGAGTGGGTTGACTCCGGTGTGATCTTCGGGGTTGTCCTCGTCAATGCAGTTATAGGATATATACAGGAATCAAAAGCCGTCAAAGCCATGGACGCCCTGGCCCGTACAATGACTACCGAGGCCACGGTTTTACGTGCAGGGGAGAAAAAACGTATTTCTGCTGCTGAGCTGGTCCCCGGTGATATCGTTTACCTTCAGTCAGGCGACAAAGTGCCTGCCGATATGCGATTGTTCAACTCGAAGGATCTCCAGATTGATGAGTCTGCATTAACAGGCGAATCCGTACCTGTCGAAAAAAGTCCGAAAGACCTGGAGCATGATACACTGCTTGCCGACCGGAAGAATATGGCTTATGCCTCAACATTAACAACGTACGGTCAGGGACAGGGTATCGTTATTGCCATCGGAGATGGAACAGAAGTTGGGCGTATCTCTGAGTTAATTGCGACGGCAGAAGAGCTTGACACTCCTCTGACAAAGAAAATGGCCCATTTTAGTAATATCCTGCTCTATGCAATTCTGGCTCTTTCCGGCGTTACTGTTGTTGTAGGCCTTATGCGAGGGCAATCTCTTTTTGATATGTTCATGGCAGCTGTTGCGCTGGCAGTAGGCGCAATCCCGGAGGGATTGCCTGCAGCTATGACAATTACTCTTGCAATAGGAGTTTCCCGCATGGCCCGCAGGCATGCGATTATCAGAAAGCTTACCGCAGTTGAGACTCTTGGAAGCACGACAGTTATCTGCTCAGACAAGACCGGTACGCTAACCGAAAATCAGATGACCGTACAAGAAATCTATTCAGGCGGTGAAATATTCGAAGTTTCCGGAACCGGCTACGAACCGGAGGGTCGGATATCCAATAAAAACACCGCTAACAGCGACTCAAAAAATGCGGCTTTGGTTGAATGTTTAAAGGCCGGTGTCCTATGCAACGATAGTTTAGTGCAGGAAAATGAAGGCAGATGGGAAACACAGGGTGATCCGACAGAAGGAGCATTGCTTGTCTCGGCATCAAAGCATAGTCTTTTCATGAAAACAGTGCATGCGGAAATGCCTCGTATCGATTCTGTCCCGTTTGAATCACAACATCAGTACATGGCTACGCTGCATGATGAAGGAGCAGGTAATTCCCGTGTCATTTATGCCAAAGGATCTGTGGAGGCTATAACTGATAAATGTCTTTTTTCCATTGACAATGAAGGCCGTTCTACTGCATTGGATGCGGAGCAGATATACAGGGCAGTTGATCAAATGGCGACCAGGGGATTGAGAGTCCTGGCTTTTGCAAAGGGAGAGTTTACTCAAGAGACAAATGAACTGAGGCATAAGGATTTGACTTCCGGCATGACCTTTCTCGGCCTGCAGGGAATGATAGATCCCCCCAGAAAGGAAGCTGTCACTGCGGTAAAGAATTGTCACAAGGCAGGCATTCACGTAAAAATGATTACAGGTGACCATGCCCTGACTGCTTCTGCAATTGCCCAGGAAGTAGGCCTGTACAATCCATCCAGTGTTGTCACTGGAAGGGCCCTGATGGAAATTTCTGACAGGGAACTGATTGAGGTCGTTAACCATACTTCTGTCTTCGCCAGGGTCGCCCCCGAACAGAAACTCCGCCTCGTCGAATCAATACAGTCAAGTGGAAATGTTGTTGCCATGACAGGAGACGGCGTTAATGACGCTCCCGCTCTGAAAAGAGCCAATATAGGGGTAGCCATGGGTATCACCGGTACTGATGTGGCTAAAGAAGCCTCTGATATGGTCCTGACCGATGATAATTTTGCTACCATTGAAGCTGCCGTGGAAGAAGGCAGGGGTGTCTTTGATAATATAACCAAATTCATTGTTTGGACTCTGCCAACGAATCTGGGAGAGGGTCTCGTGATACTAGCTGCGATATTTGCAGGAGTAACTTTGCCTATCCTGCCGGTACAGATACTCTGGATCAATATGACTACAGCCGTATTGCTTGGTTTAACTCTGGCATTTGAACCAAAAGAACCCGGCATTATGACCCGCATGCCTCGTAACCCTGAAATACCAATACTTACAGGTGAACTGATAGTGAGGATTTTCATAGTAGGCGCACTGCTGCTTGCCGGAGCTTTTGGTCTTTTCGAGTGGGAACTGTTGCAAGGAGCCAGCGTGGCAGAAGCTCGCACTGTTGCTGTGAACGTTTTTGTCATTGTTGAAATGTTTTATCTCTTCAACTGTCGCTCACTGACAAAGTCGATGTTCCATGTAGGATTGTTTTCAAACCTATGGGTGTTTGGCGGTGTTGGGGTGATGGTAATTCTCCAAGGCTTGTTCACATGTTTGCCGGCTATGAACCGGATGTTTCAGAGCGCTCCCATAGGTCCTGATGCCTGGATACGTATATTGGCAGTAGGATTTATTGCTTTTTTTATTGTTGGGTGCGAGAAATGGATACGTCTAATGATTAACAAGGGACGC
>PIVU01000296.1 GCA_003354025.1 Nitrospirota bacterium | reverse complement strand
ATGAAGGAAAAAGATGCGGCTTCAAAAGAAAGACTTCAACGGATCAAGGAAGAGCTCTCAAAATTGTCTGAAAAGAGGGACATTCTCAAGTCTCAATGGATGAGAGAAAAAGACGCTATAGGTAATGTAAGCGCTGTGAAGGAAGAATTGGAGCGAACAAAAATAGAAGCAGAGAAAGCAGAGCGTGAGGGTGATCTCAACAGGGCGGCAGAACTGAAGTACGGAAGTCTAATTGAACTTCAGAAGCAGCTTGAGGAAGAGAATGCTAAGGTCCAGCATGATGACAGTGCCGGCAGAATGCTGAAAGAAGAAGTTGATGAAGAAGACATTGCTGAAATCGTATCACAGTGGACAGGTATCCCTGTAAGCAAAATGATGGAGGGAGATATCGAGAAACTCCTGAAGATGGAAGACAGACTTCGCAAGCGCGTTGTCGGCCAGGATGAAGCGATCAAGGCGGTCTCAGATGCAGTGCGAAGAGCGAGGGCCGGAATTCAGGACCCCGACAAACCGATAGGTTCATTTATATTTCTAGGACCAACCGGGGTGGGGAAAACTGAACTGGCCCGGGCACTGGCAGAATTTCTGTTTGATGAAGAAGGAGCCATGATCAGGATAGATATGTCCGAATATCAGGAACGCCATACAGTATCCAGAATGATCGGAGCTCCTCCAGGATATGTTGGTTATGATGAGGGAGGGCAGCTGACCGAAGCCATCAGGAGAAAACCCTATGCAGTCATCCTTTTCGATGAAATTGAAAAGGCACATCCTGAAGTATTTAATGTGCTGCTGCAGCTCCTTGACGATGGACGCCTCACCGACGGCCACGGCAGGACCGTTGATTTCCGGAATACCGTAGTAATCATGACTTCAAATGTTGGAAGTCAGCATATCCAGGAAATGCTTACTGAATGGACAGAAGAGGAGCAGGTTAATAAAGGCGTAATGGAAGACCTTAAAAAACAGTTCAGGCCGGAGTTCTTAAACAGGCTGGACGAGATAATCGTGTTCCATTCTTTAACAAAGGAACTGTTAGTGAAAATTGTAGACATTCAGGTAGAACGGATGAAGCACTATTTGAAAGACAGACATGTTGACCTTGAGCTGACCGATAAAGCTAAGGTATATATTGCTGAGATAGGATTTGACTCTCTTTACGGCGCCAGACCTCTTAAGAGGGCAATTCAAAAAGAAATACTAAATGCTCTGGCAACGAAACTTCTCGAAGGCTCATTTAAAGCAGGAGAGGTGATTATAGTTGACATTAAAGACAACAAGCCTGTATTCCGAAAAAAGGCCGGACAGCAAACAGAGAAAGTCACAACTGCTTAATTCTGAATAGCCCATGGTCAATTGTTAATTTAGATCCGAAGGACTTTAATTAACAATTGACCGTTATCAACTCACCACTGCAGATTCAACATAGCCCGCTAAATTAGCCATTAAAACAGCTACTTGACATAATTCTGATAAGTGGTATAGTTTAAATATCACTCTTTTATAAATGCACATACATCATTTCAGTCCATTTTAGGTTGAGATAGTATAATGAACTCCTCATCCGCCATATCTGTATCCAAGCCGCTTTATGCTTCATTAATTGCCGCCTTACTGTTTATTACCTTGCTTACTCCTCATGTACTTGCAGAAGATCCTATGGACGTTGACCAAAGAATCGTACTTACTGAAAATGAAAAAAACTGGCTGGCAAACCATAAAACCATCCGCCTGGCCTTTGATGGTTATTTCCCGCCCTATAGTTTCATAAATGACAGTGGGCAGTTCGAAGGTCTGGCAGTAGATTTCATCAGTGTCTTGACCGAACGTGTCGGGATCAATATCGAGACCTATCCAAACGCAACATGGAAAGTACTGTACCGGGCAGCTCAAGATCGTGAAGTTGATGCAGTTGCAACCATGGTTTTGCGCCCCGAACGTGAGCAATGGTTTCTTTTTACTACGCCCTATATCTTCAAGTCACTTGTGATTATGACCAGATCTGATTATTCGGAAATACTGAACCGTGAGGACCTGCAAGGAAAGACTATTGCACTGGTTAAGGAGTACCAATACAGCAAACGCATTCTCAACGAGTTCCCCTCTGTGATACCCTACTACGTTGATAAAACACTGGATGCGCTCAATGCTGTTTCAATCGGGAAGGCGGACGCTGCCATTACACATATGGGCGGAGGGCACTATTTACGGACAAAGTACCTTCTCACAAATCTGAAGTTTACTGCAATTTACGATAAAACACCTTCAATGGAAAGAATCGCCATACGTAGAGATTGGCCCGAACTGGTCTCTATACTAAATAAGGCGCTAAACTCACTCTCAGAACACGAAAAGCTTCAGCTGCAGAAAAAGTGGCTCCCGGTAGATGCCCTACCTACAGATGCCATAAAGGTTACGCTCACGGCAAAGGAAAAAACATGGATTAGCAACCATCCAGAAATCAAGCTTGGTATTGACCCGGAATTTGCTCCATTTGAATATATTGCTGATGACGGAACATACAGCGGTATAGCATCTGATTACATTAAACTTCTGAACAAGCGTCTCGGCCTGAACATGAGTGTAGTTCCAAATCTCTCCTGGAAGGAAGCAGTTGAAAAAGCCCGAACAGGAGAAATTGATGTCCTGCCCAGTGTCGGGATGACTGAGGACCGAAAAAGATTTTTAAGGTATTCAGAACCATACATAAATTTTCATAGAGTAATAATAACCAGAACGGATACACCTTTTCTGACTGGCCTGGATGATATAAAGCTAATGAGGGTTGCCGTGCAGGCAAATACTTCACATGAAGGATACCTGAAGGACAATACCGACCTTACACCTATCCCATACAAATCTCTTCAGGAAACATTGCTGGCAGTTTCCAACGGAGATGCCGATGCCCTCGTCGGCAATATCGCCTCTGCTACTTACTGGATCAGGAAATTAAATCTCACCAATCTTAAAATAGCGGCCCCTGTTTCTCAGGAAATACAGAGCTTATATTTTGCCGTACGCAAGGACTGGCCTGAACTGACCAGCATAATCAATAAAGGATTGGAGTCAATAGTTCCTGAGGAAAAAACCAGGATTCGTCAGCGGTGGGTCGCAATTGATTACAAGCCTGGAATATCCCCTGGCATTGTCCGGAAATATATATTGCAGATAATAAGCGT
>PIVU01000570.1 GCA_003354025.1 Nitrospirota bacterium | reverse complement strand
AGAACACCCCAAACATGACACTTTTCCTGGCGACTCTGGTGGGCAGGTTTGCCCTTGCAAACCTCGTCTCCCAAGCCCGAGGGCACCCTAAATCCTCAAAATCGGCTCGCTGACGCGAAAGAAAGGCGCCTCCGCTCAGCCGTTTTTTTCTTTCTTTCGCGTCAGCGAATAAAAGGATGCGCTTGTATTATGCTTGTTGAGAATTTAGCGTGTTTCAGTGTCGTACTGCAATCATTGGTTTGGTTGCTTTGCTGTTAGTTTGTTATTTTTCTGTAATGGTTACTTCCCTGCAGTAGCAGGTCCATGCTTTCTCATTATTTTCTATTTATTCATTTTCACTTCCTCTCTTTTTTCACCTTCATTTTTTCTCAAAATATTCTGTCTACTTACCTGTCTGCTTGTCCCCCTGCCTTCTTTCCTTTCTGCATTCCTTACAGTCTTCCCATTTGCGTTAGAATTTCATCTCCAATGTTAACTTCGTTGTCAGTTTCATTTCCATTCCCTTTTCCTACAAATTTTATGTCCTTGCCAACTCTGTTGTTTTCCTATTCCTTTCCAACTCCGTCCTTTTCTATCAAGGGTGCAAAAGCTTACGCGTGCTTGCTAGGTTCGTGAGCTGAGAGACCCATGCAAATATGGTGGGAGTAGCTCTGTAGGGTGGGCTTTGATTAGCAGGAGCAAAAGCTAACCTTTCGCAGAGATACTTTCGCCGCAATGACTTTTCACGTTTATTGCAGCATAGTTGTCAGTTTTCGCTTCTTAAAGCATATG
>PIVU01000082.1 GCA_003354025.1 Nitrospirota bacterium | reverse complement strand
ATCAAGCGGTTTTTTTCCTCTGCCTGCTCCATAATGATTTCCCGTGCTTCAATGACTTCTTCAGTCAAGCGATTTAAGCGGTTCTTCAGTATATGAAGCTCATCACCTTCACGGGTTTCCTGTGCTTTCGAACCTAATATATGACTTGAAAAATCCCGCATTCGCATGTTAACACTGCTAATATGACGGGTAATCCGGTAAATAATCGTGGCAAAAGTCAGGATAAGAATAAAGGCCAGCGTGGCACGCTCATGCCGTACCTTTGAGACAACCCTGTTAGTCATTAATTCAACATCCGCAAGTGACGCAAGTGAGACAAGCTTAATCTGCAGTTCCGAAGCCCCGTAATCAAAAAACTCCTTTCCAGTTACCAGGTAATCATTTTGTAAATCTTTCAATGATAAACCAACTGGCAGTTTATTAAGGTCATTGCTAGCCACAACTACCGGGTCTTCTTCCGTAGTCAGCAGCGCCGCCAGGTGACCCTCTCGAGCCGGGCCCAGAGCTCCTCTTAACATCTTTTCATCAATAGGAGAAGCCAAAACCAGTGAAGCTTGAAGGTCCCCCCCTTCACTAAAACTGGATTCTGCGGTAATTAAATAGGGGGCATCATCAAGTGTTGTCATATAACTCTGGTTGTGGCTTTTCAAAAGCTGTAGACGGGACAGTTCAAGCAAAGATTTAGACGGCGCGTCATTCCCTCCATGATATACTTCTCTCACCACACCACCGAAATCAAGCAGCAGAACAAAACGCGGTTGGATAACTGTGCGCAGCAACGAACGGTTAGGGAGCCAGACAGGGGGAGTCGGGTGATACTGGATATAATTGCCACCTTTATTCGTCCACTCCCTTTCTTCAATGTAATCGATATAACTTTTTTGCGTTATCAGCAGCTTAACAGACTTCTGATAATTTTTTACATGACGGTCAAAGCTTAAACGGTCTTCTATTGAATGTTCGATAAGTTTTTCTGTCAGCTGAGACTGGAAAATACTTCTGAGTTGAGCTGTCTGAATTTTATCTAATACTAACCAGACAAAAACCCCGATCAGTACAGTCAGTATAAGCATTTTCATGGTTAGCGGGATCTGATTGTAAATGCTATGAAATGATATCTGTAATATTCCGGTATTCCGCTTCTTATTCATAAGTTCTACCCTGGATCTCCAACAAGCTCATTTCCGCTAAATTGCCAGCCCGCCTGCCTGAGACGAAGTGCCGGAATAATATAATGCTCACGGCCAATATGCTCACTTTGATTCAATAAATACTCAACCAGTTCATGAGCACGAGGATTCGAATTATTATCCCCTTCCCATGTTGTAAGGTTATAAGTCCGGTATAATGGATAGTGCCCTGAGATCAGAGCTTCACTGCTGTAAGGGCTGTAATTATTAATTTTCAGCGCTTTAACTTCACCTCTTTTTTTGTACCTGGTAAAGGTCCATAACACTTCATAGCCAATCGCCCTTTCATCAGAAGAAACGCTTGAAATCATGTCGGAGATAGCTCCAACTTCCAAAAGTCTGGTACTGAACTGCTCCTGGTTGTCCAGCAGAAGCCGCCAGTGTCCCGGCCGCAATTTGCAGTGCAGTCTGGCAATCGGCTGGACAGGCATATTTTCCCCCTGCATCCCTTCAGCAGAGCTCAACTCGGACCAGTCACGAATATCCCCTGAGAATATCTCCTGTGCCTGCTTATAGGTAACATTGTCAATGTTATTGCCCTTATGTACCAGTAATGCAAGAGAGCTGATTCCAAGGGTATGATACTTGAGCCCCGGCAATCTGTCCGTGAAACCCGGTGGGCAGCAGAAGCCTCCGATATCAGCCGTTTTATTAGAGAGCATACCCGCAGCAATACCGCAGGTGCCTTCATGAACAACAATTTTCATGCTATGCTCTTTCGCGTATTTATTAATCAGTGGAAGCAGAGCAGGATAAAGATGTTGATCAAGTGCAACGACAAGGCCGGCGTCACTGGACGAAAATTGATATTTGATAGGTTGTGCTTCCCATTCTTTCGGCATATCAATTACTTGAGAAGGATCTGTGAAAGACGGGCCGGCTGCAATGCCTGAAAATCCAGAGGAAGCGTTAATATCAGTTAAATGCAGAATAAGGACAGCAGAGCAAAGCAGTAATACAACCCATCCAGTTTTTCTATTCATTTGGCTTGCTCTCATGAAACAATCTCGAAAATACACGGTTTATGGAGATATCATAATAATACTACATTACATACATTGTTTACCTAGTAAATTATTACGAAATCTCATCTGTCAGACTACTCCGGACAAAGCATAACAAATATCCTCCATTATCTAATAAGCCGAAGTGCGTTTATTCCTAATATGTTACAGATCTTATAAATATTATTTAAGACCAATTAAAGAATATTTATAGTCATCCGATATATTAAAGCATATTCATTACAATGTAATTATTGTAATTATTAGTTACAGACATGTGAGACTAGGAGATAACTGCTTAGATTAATGTAAATATTATAATTAAAGTTATTTTGATCAATCACCGATAAATCATTTATAACTTTTGTTTACTTTGTAATCTTTGTAATTCTGAGGGGTTTTGCAATGAGCACAATAATTGATTTTATTTATGCTGTCTTAATTATTAGAAAAAGGGCTATTCAAAAGTCCCGGGATACATTTACTATTAATGTTGGCCCACCTGACTTATATGCCACAGATATAAACCGTGGAATCATCACCCTGTTGGCACTTCCTTGCAAGCTCCCTGCTTCAATACTACTCTTGACCATGCAATCAGGTTTCTTTCCGATAAGTTTCTTTGACAATAAGGTCGATATGCACAATTCATATATAAATAATAAAAACAAAGAGGCAATTCAATATGAGTAACTGGAAACTATGTATAACTTCATTGTCAATCCTTTCATTTGTCACACTTATTTCTTTTATAGAAGACCGCAACATACGAATTATCACAAACATTCTTGCCTGTTCAACTTTTATTACCCTTGGCTATTTACTAATAAAGAAACATATCAAAAGCCTTACTCTTCAACATGCTTCAGATAAAGATCAGAGCATTTCAGAACTTGAGTCTGTAATTAGTGGCATGAAAGGTCCTCTCAATGAAAAATCGCAGATAATACCCGTCCTGGTACAGCAGCTTCAGGAGGTAACCGCCCATACCGAGTCTGCATCCATGGACATCGGTGACCGCTTTATGAATATTGTCGAGAGAGCGAAAAACCAGTCATCTGATGCATCGAAAGCCTTTGTAACACTTGCAGGAGACGGGGAAAGCAACAGCGACAATCTTCTTCAGTTAAGCAAGAAGTCGCTTCTCGATGTAATCGACAGCCTGCAGGACACCTCTAAGGTCACTAATCAAACATTAAATGATATGCAAGTAATTATTAACGCAACCGCCAGTGCGAACTCAATGGTAGATGAAATCGAATATATCGCACAACAGACAAACCTCCTGGCGTTAAACGCAGCCATAGAGGCTGCACGGGCCGGTGAACAGGGGAGAGGATTCGCGGTTGTTGCCGATGAGGTCAGAAAATTATCAGACAGGTCAAACATTGCAGCAGATGAGATTCGAAACATTGTCACACATATTGAGACAGACACAAAGGCAATGCATACGAGCACAGAAAGCAGCGTCTCTTCAATCAATGAGACTTCATCGGAAGCAGAGTCAATCGTCAACAATACAATGAAAAAAATCGACGAGACAATAACCAGTGTTAAATCGCGCCTTGATGACCTGACCAGGGAGACCGAGTCGCTCGCTTCAGATATCAGCGACATAGTCATTTCCATGCAGTTCCAGGACATTACCAGACAGCGTATCGAGCATGTAATTGGTCCTTTGCTTGCCATAAAGTCAGAGCTTGAGTATATGGCTAATGGTTCCCTGGATGAAAGCAGCGATGGGAGTACCGCTAAAGGAAGTAGTACCTCCCTTAAAGAGATGTACACAATGGAATCGGAAAGAAAAACACTGGAAGCCGCATTATCGGCAGGGAAGAATAGTGAAGGCATTGAAGAATTCAATAACCAGGACAATCAAGAATATCAGGAGTGTGAAATATGGGACGATCCATCCTAATAGTAGATGACTCGGCCTCCATGAGGCAGCTGGTGACATTCGCTTTAAAAAACGCCGGATATGAAGTTATCGCGGCAGTTGACGGCAAAGATGCCCTCGGCAAACTTAAGGGGACCAAAGTTGACATGGTAGTAACCGATTTAAACATGCCGAATATGGACGGCATTGAACTAACCAGACAGCTTCGCAGCAGCCCCGCTAGTAAGTTCATCCCGGTGGTGCTGCTTACAACAGAGTCCCAGGATGCGAAGAAACAGGAAGGCAGGGCCGCAGGTGCAAGCGGCTGGATCGTCAAACCTTTTAACCCGGAGCAGTTGATTTCGGTAATAAAAAAGTTTGTGAAATGAAAAGACCGCTAACTATTGGAGGAATTTCTGATGTTTGATTTCAGCATTAAAGAAGATGGCGAGATAAAAGTATTGACGATCAATGGAGAACTTACAATTCAGAACGCCAATGCTCTTAAGGGAGTTCTGCTCAGCACCCTACAGGATACGGAAACACTGATTCTAAATATTGAAAACATAACCGGGGCAGATCTGTCATGCCTCCAAATGCTCTATTCAGCGTATAAAGCAGGAGAACAATCAGACAAGCGATTCAGGCTCAGCGGTAATTGCCCGGAAGTTTTCAAAGAAACTGCAAGAGATGCCGGTTACTTCAGTGATGACGGCTGCGGATTGCACTGCGATAAAGGGTGTATATGGACAGGGAGCAGTAATGAGAAGCGATAAACTTACGTTAAAAATAATAATTAAAACCGCGTTGATTAAAAATCAGTGGGCAGATAGGGGATACTATGTCAACATCAGAACAGCATAAAAATGCATATAGAGAGGAAGCATATGAACTCCTTTCAGAGCTTGAAACCTCCCTGCTTGAGCTGGAGGAATCTCCCGATGATACGGAGCTTATAGCAAGTATCTTCAGAGCACTTCACACAATCAAGGGCTCCGGCTCCATGTTCGGGTTTGATGATATCACCGCCTTTACTCATGAGGTTGAGACTGTATATGACATGGTGCGCAACGGCGAGATGTCAGTTACAAAAGAACTTATTGATCTTACACTGTCTGCCCGTGACTATATTAAATTAATGCTGGATGAACCTGATTCAGAAGATATCTCAAAGGCCGGGGAGGTCATAACCTCCTTTAAAAAATTAATACCCCAAAATAAACCTGATTTACCTGCTTCCTCCCCGGCCCCCCTTTCTCAGGGAAATAGTGAATCAATTGAAAATAACTCTACATATCGAATCAGGTTCCGTCCTTCTCCCGAGATATTCACAACAGGAACAAACCCGGTCCATTTAATAAATGAACTGAGAGAACTTGGTGAATGCAGAGTTGTCGCACAAAAAGACAATATCCCCGACCTTGCAGAAATCAACCCGGAACACTGCTACATGTACTGGGACATAGTCCTTACTACTGATCAGGGGAGTAATGCCATTAAAGATATATTCATCTTTGTTGAAGATGACTGTGAATTAAGCATAGATATCATTGATGACAGCAGCAATGCTGAAGAAGGTCTTAAAAGGATATTTACTGATCAGGGATACATAACTGATGAGGAATTCCGCAATTTAAGCGGGTCGCACAAAAAAGTCGGAGAGATCCTTCTGGAGAGAGGTGATATAAGCACTGAAGATCTTCAGGTTGCCCTCAAAAAACAAGAGCGAATTGGAGAAGTGCTGGTTAAGGAAGGCAAAGTCAGTCCCGGCAAAGTAGATTCCGCCCTGGCTGAACAAAAGCATATTAATGAAACCCGTAAGAAGTCGGTTAAAACAGAGACATCCTCAAGTATCCGCGTCGCCTCTGACAAGCTTGATACTCTGGTGAACCTTGTGGGAGAACTGGTAACCGTTCAGGCACGGTTAACACAAACTGCAGCAACAGGTAACAACCCTGAGCTGGTCCTGATCTCAGAGGAAGTGGAGAGATTGACTGAAGAACTCCGTGATAACACAATGAGCGTCCGCATGGTGCCCATAGGGACAATGTTCACCAAATTTAAACGTCTTGTCCGGGACCTTTCAAGCGAAATGGGCAAAGACGTCCAGATAAGTACCGAGGGGGCTGAGACCGAGTTGGACAAGACAGTCATAGAAAGACTTAATGATCCGATGGTCCACCTGATCAGAAACAGCATAGACCATGGCATAGAATCACCGGACAGCAGGACAGCTGCGGGTAAGCCCGGCCATGGCATGCTGCACCTTTCAGCCCGGCATTCCGGTACTTATGTATTAATTGAGATAAAAGACGATGGTGCAGGTCTTGACCCGGAAGCCATCCGAAACAAAGCAATTGAAAGGGGTTTGATAGATCCTGCCTCTGAGCTTTCTGAAAGAGAGATTTTCGCTCTTATTCTGACTCCCGGCTTTTCTACTGCCGCAAAAATAACAAATGTGTCCGGTCGCGGCGTTGGCATGGACGTTGTTAAGCGAAATATTGAAGCGCTTCGGGGTTCCATAGATATAGTCAGCAAAAAAGGTGAGGGCACAACAATAACCCTGAAACTTCCGCTTACCCTGGCAATCATAGACGGACTTCTGGTGACAATCGGCGGCGAAACTTACGTAATACCTCTTGCAATAGTAGAGGAATGTATTGAACTGACTGATAGGGACATAGAAAGGGCCCATGGACGAAACATGGCAAATATCCGGGGTGAGATAGTTCCATACATCAATCTGCGGGAACAGTTTTCCATAAACGGACGCAAACCGGATATTGAACAAATCGTTATAACTGAAATCGAAGATCACCGGATAGGTTTTGTAGTTGATGACGTTATCGGAGAACATCAGACTGTCATCAAGAGTCTGGGAAGATTCTATAAAGATGCTGAAGGTCTTTCAGGCGCAACCATTCTCGGCGACGGCACTGTGGCGCTCATTCTGGATGTACCTAAACTTCTTCAAAATGTAGAAAAAGAAACAGCAGTTAACTTCAACAGAAATTAGAGAACCACTGGAGGATCTTAATATAATGAAAGGAAGACAGAACGTGATTAAAAAACTCTTAATCGTAGCAGTGCTGACTGTGTTTGCTATATCCACAGCATCTTTTGCATTTGCCTCAGAAACAGAGGTATTAATGAAGATGCTCCTGAAGAAAGGAATGCTGACCCAGGCAGAGTATGAAGAGGTCATGGGAGAGCTGAAAGCGGACACCAAAGACAATCAATGGAAAGAACATGTGGACAAACATATAACTCATGCAGAGGAGGCCGGACCGGCTCTTGCAGACGGCCTGTCAATTGCAGGAGGAATAACAATAGTAGGCCAGGGAACAAGCGGTAATGACAAGAACAGTCCGCCTGCTGAAGATGTTATTGACGGCAATATCTCCGCAGACCTGGAAATTTCCACTTCCATAGGTGAAAGCGGAGAAGCGTTTCTGGCAATAGAGGCCGGAGAAGGAAGCGGTCTTGAAGGTGACGAAATTGCCTCCTTCTGGGGCGTTAATGCCGATGCCGGAGTTGCAAGCACACTGGACCTTACCGAGGCCTGGTATGAACACCGGTTCTTAAATAACATGGTCACTTTTACTATCGGTAAACTGAACCTTACAAACTACTTTGACGGCAATGACGCTGCTAATGACGAGACCACTCAATTCCTTGCCCCTGGTTTTGTTAACAGCATAGCCATTGAGTTTCCTGACAACAGCGCTGCAGCCCGTCTTACCATAAGGCCGTCAGAACTGTTTGATATAAGCATTGGGACCCAGTCTGACGGTTGGGAAGACATTATTGAAAATAACTTCTTCATTATTGAGGCGGATGTAAAACCGGAATTCGGAGGACTTCATGGTAACTATCGTATTTACGCCTGGACAAACAGAGGGAACCATACTGAACTGAAAGATGCGGCCAAGGATAAGGAGCAAGGTTCAGGATACGGAGTAAGCATCGATCAACAGATAACTGATTCCCTTACACTCTTTGGACGAATCGGTTATCAGGACAAGAAGCTATATGAATTTGACATTGCCTGGAGCGGTGGCCTAGCCCTGAGCGGAAGTCTCTGGGGAAGAGACGATGATGTGCTGGGGGTTGCATACGGTCAGGCCCTGTTATCTAATGACAATAAGGAAGTGTTGACGGCAGCCGGCACCAGTCCCGGCAATGAAAGCCATTTCGAAGCTTATTACAGTCTTTCTGTTAATGAGCATATATCAGTTTCACCTGACATACAGGTCATTACAAATGCAAGCGGTGATGATGATTTCAACACAGTTATAGTTGGAGCTGTTAGAGGTCAGATTACTTTTTAATAAATACAAATTAAATTAGCAACGGAGGGGTCAAATTATGATGTTAAGTAAGATGAAAATTGGAACACGGATGGGTCTCAGTTTTGGTGTAATTATTTTACTGGTTGTTGTAGCCATAGCCGTAAGCACCATTTCTCTTCAGGTCGTAAAAAAAGATGCAACCCAGGTTGAAAAAGAAAGCATGCCCTATGCATTGCTTGCCGACAACATCGTTGTAAATACTGTAGAAGTGCAGCAATGGCTTACAGATGTATCGGCAACACACAACCCGGACGGTTATAAAGATGCAGAAGAAGCAGCCAGGGGATTTCACGAAGGCATAGAGAAGTTTAAAGAAATGTTCAGAGAAGAAAATGATACAGCAGCGCTGACGCAGGTGGAGGAGCTGGAAATAGCATTTGATGCGTTTTATAAGACCGGCAAACAGATGGCGGACACCTACATTAATCAGGGAGTAGATGCAGGTAACAAATTAATGGAAAGCTTTGACGAAACATCTGCAAGGCTTGCAGGCAGGGTTTCATTATTAAGAGATAGCCAGGTCAATGAAGCAAATACTCTTACTGAAGATATCGTGGTTGCCGTGAACCGGGTCGAGCGAGTGCTTTTCACACTGGGAGGCATCACAGTAATCCTTAGTGTACTTATAGCATTTATGATCACCCGAAGAATATTGAAACAGTTAGGCGGAGAACCGTCCCATATCGCTGAGATAGCCGAGAGAATAGCTGCCGGCGACCTTACCATGAAGCTTGAGTCAGGCAGTAAAGGTGATTCAGGCGTATATGCAGCCATGAAAACAATGACCGAAAAACTAAAGGAAGTTGTTATCAATGTAAAGTCTGCGGCAGACAATGTAGCTTCAGGGAGCCAGGAACTGAGTTCCAGCTCGGAAGAGATGTCGCAAGGTGCTACAGAACAGGCCGCATCTGCGGAGGAAGCATCAGCCTCAATGGAGCAGATGGCATCTAATATCAGGCAAAATGCTGACAACGCTCAGCAGACCGAAAAAATCTCCGTAAAGGCTGCCGGTGATGCAAGAGAAGGCGGTGAAGCAGTATCTAAGGCAGTAAGCGCCATGAAGGAAATTGCCGGCAAGATATCAATTATCGAAGAGATAGCCCGCCAGACAAACCTGCTTGCCCTGAACGCGGCTATTGAGGCTGCCCGGGCCGGTGAACACGGTAAAGGTTTTGCCGTAGTCGCCGCCGAAGTGAGAAAGCTTGCTGAAAGGAGCCAGACAGCCGCTGCCGAGATCAGCGATTTGTCATCCTCAAGTGTAGACGTTGCCGAGCAGGCAGGAGAGATGCTTTCAAAGATTGTCCCTGACATTCAGAAGACAGCTGATCTTGTACAGGAAATCAATGCAGCCAGCAATGAGCAGAATACAGGAGCAGAGCAAATCAATAAGTCCATCCAGCAATTGGACCAGGTAATACAGCAGAACGCCGGCGCATCAGAGGAAATGTCCTCAACATCGGAAGAACTGTCTTCCCAGGCTGAACAGCTTCAGCAGGCAATAGGTTTCTTTAAACTGGACATTAGAAAAGAGAGCATGAGCAGGCAGAGGGCATTAAGTCCGGACATAGTTGAGCAGCCAAAGGCAAAGCTCAGCACGATTAATGAACCCTTGCCCCTGGAACCTGTGCAGGAGACGGCAGGTGATGAAGCGTTGCCTGCAGGCACTAATTCAGCTATGGATAGTACTTCAGGAGCAGCCGATAATGAGTTAAACAAATACTAATTACGTGAGCGGTGACTGTTATTCCTGTCCGTGAATTTCTAATAAGGAAAGCGGACATGATCACTGAAAACGATAAATTACGGAGGAACAAATGAGTACAGCTGAAATAACTGAAACAACGCAGCACCTGACATTTGAGCTCGACAACGAGGTCTTCGCCCTGGACATTTCCCAGGTCAGGGAAGTCCTTGAATATACTAACGTGACAAAAGTACCGCAAACGCCTGATTTCATGACAGGGGTCATCAATCTCAGGGGGGGAGTAGTCCCTGTAGTTGACCTTCGCCTGAAGTTCGGCATGCCCAGTGCGGAAAGGACTGTTAACACCTGTATCATCATAGTGGAAGTCTCACTGGATGGTGAGTCAACAGTGCTTGGGGCCCTGGCTGATTCAGTACAGGAGGTGCTTGAACTCGGACCGGACCAGATAGAGCCGGCGCCGAAAATCGGTACAAAATTAAATACCGATTTCATAGAAGGCATGGGAAAGCAGGATGACAAGTTTATCATCATTCTTGATATTGACAAGGTGTTTTCGACTGATGAGCTTGCAATAGTCCAGGATTCTGCGGGCAGCATAGAAGATGAAAATACGGAAAGGCAGGAGTTGCCTCAATAACACTAATAATTTAATTTAAGGGGAGACACCAGAATGACCAGTTTGAAAGACATGAAAATCGGAACAAAAATAATCAGCATGACATCGTTAATCCTTCTTTTTATGATTGTCGTTATAGTATTCGGCATAACTAAGCTCAACAGCATAGGAGATGAAATAAAAGCAATCGCGGAAGAAGATATTCCATTAACGGAAATGATCACCGATATATCTGCAAACCAGATGTCTCAGGCCATTATGTTTGAGAGAGCATTGAGATACGGCGAAGTCCTTGCATCAAAAGAGGATGCTCAAAGACTGTTGAAAACCTCTGAAGAGGAATTCGAAAGATTGTCAAAACTGGTTAATGAAGAGCTTAAAAAAGCGGAGGCCTTTGCAGTAGAAGCCTCTGAACACGCCAAGACAGAAGAGGCAAAGAAAGAGTTTGAGGAGATAAACAAACAACTGAAAGGCATTGAAAAGAAACATGCCGATTATGAACATCATGCTGAGCAGGTGTTTGAAATGGTCCATCAGGGCAAACTGCATGAGGCGGAGACCCTAGCTGAAAAAGTGGAAGCGGAAGAAGAAGCCCTTGACCATGAAGTAAATGCATTTGTAGCGCAAATGGGGAAATTCACTGAAGAAGCTGCTCTCAAGGCAGAGCATGACGAACAGGCCGCTGTAAAGGGAATGACAATCATCAGTGTTTTCGCCCTGATATTTGGAGTGCTTGCCGGCATGCTTGTTACCCGCGCTATAACAGGGCCATTGAAGGAAGGGGTCAGAATAGCAGACCGTCTATCTCAAGGCGATCTGAATATTGCCATCAATGTAAGCAGCAAAGATGAAACGGGCCAGCTTCTTTCATCGATGAAAAACATGGCGGAAAAACTCAGAGAAGTTGTTGTTAATGTAAAGTCTGCTTCAGATAATGTAGCGTCGGGAAGCCAGGAGCTCAGCTCCAGTTCGGAAGAGATGTCGCAGGGAGCAACAGAGCAGGCAGCTTCAGCCGAGGAAGCATCATCATCAATGGAGGAGATGGCCTCCAATATCAAGCAGAACGCCGACAATGCACAGCAGACTGAAAAGATCGCAGCCAAGGCTTCCATAGATGCAGAAGAAGGCGGTACTGCGGTGGCCCAGGCAGTAGGCGCAATGAAAGAAATTGCAGGAAAAATATCAATCATCGAGGAAATAGCACGACAAACCAACCTGCTTGCTTTGAACGCGGCCATTGAAGCAGCCCGGGCCGGTGAACACGGTAAAGGATTCGCCGTTGTTGCGGCAGAGGTCAGAAAACTGGCAGAGCGCAGCCAGGCTGCTGCTGCTG
Organism: Nitrospirota bacterium; assembly: GCA_003354025.1. Taxonomy (GTDB): domain Bacteria; phylum Nitrospirota; class Thermodesulfovibrionia; order UBA6902; family UBA6902; genus Glo-13. Next base: position 1,254 of record PIVU01000082.1, on the reverse strand, counting down.
AAATAAGTGACCTTTCCTCCTCCAGTGTGGAAGTCGCCGAGAAAGCCGGTGATATGCTGACTAGACTGGTACCGGACATCAGGAAAACATCAGAGCTTGTACAGGAAATAAACGCGGCAAGCAATGAACAAAACACAGGGGCCGATCAGATAAACAAGGCCATTCAGCAGTTAGACCAGGTGATTCAGCAAAATGCAGGTGCATCGGAAGAAATGTCCTCAACCTCGGAAGAACTGGCGTCACAGGCAGAACAGTTACAGAACTCAATCGCCTTCTTTCAAATTGGAGATCATGCCGGCAGCATCAGCAGACATCAGGAACTCAAGCAAAACCTGAATGTTCCGGCATCAGAGCACAGGACCACCACAGCTCATGCCGCCCATAAAGAAATCAATACCCGGCAGGACCTTCCAGGTAAAGCATCGGTCACCCCAAAATCCTCAGGGATAACACTGGACCTCGGCAGCGGCAGTGACGGCCTTGACGATGAGTTCGAGAAATACTAGAAACACAGTCTGTGACCGATGTCCCTGTACGAGAATAATCATACAGCGGGCATCGGTCAGCAATTAGATGCGAAGGATTAATATAAATATGGCAAGTATAGAAAATGAATGACATCAGACATAAAGGACCTATAAAGACTGTTCTTAATGACAGGGATTTTTTACGCCTCAGCAAATTCATTCACAGCGAATGTGGAATAAAAATGCCCCCGGCCAAAAGAGTCATGCTGCAGTCGCGTCTACAGAAGAGGCTGCGCAAACAGGGGCTAGATACATTTTCAGAGTACTGCAATTATTTGTTCAGCCCGCAGGGCATTGAGAATGAACTTGTTCACATGATAGACGTAGTGACAACCAACAAGACCGATTTTTACCGTGAGCCGAGACACTTCGATTATCTTACACAACATGCTCTGCCTGAACTGATAAACAAACACGGGTCCGGCATCAACAGGGACATGATAATATGGAGCGCAGGATGCTCAACTGGAGAAGAGCCGTACACACTGGCAATGGTGCTGAGTGAGTTTGCAGAGAACTGTCCCGGTTTCAAATTCAGACGCATGGTCCTTGCTACTGATATTTCATCAAAGGTCCTTGAAAAAGCCAGGAGTGGAATCTATGAACAGGAGCGGATAATACCTGTCCCTGAAGAACAAAGAAAGAAGTACCTGCTTAAAAGCAGAGACAAAAGCAAGGGACAGGTCCGCATAACACCTGCACTCAGGGCCTCCGTTAAATTTCGAAG
>PIVU01000295.1 GCA_003354025.1 Nitrospirota bacterium | reverse complement strand
AAAATATATGATCAACCATTTCTTTTGTAGTCTGTTATTGCAGGAATGAGATCGCGGTTTTTAGGTACGTGTACTCATAGATTTCTTAAGGGGTTGTCGATACTTCACATCTAAATTCAGCTTCTTCTTGTGTGGGAGCCATGATCTTTGTATATGCAATCCGGGACCCTTTCCTAGAAATATCATATGAATCCCCCCATTGCCGTTGAAGTTCTTCTCTTCAAAGGTTCAGGCCCAGTTAAAACTACAAGATCCTCGAGAGTGATGAATCCTTTCCGATCTTTATCTAAACGGTCAAAATCCAGGCGGTGATTTCTCTCATCGACAGCACATTCGCTGAGGCCAGCGGCAAGAAAATGATGCCAATGTATTGTTGTGCTTTTCTTGTGCAGCCGCATAGAATTGAAAATATCTTCGACTTCATCTTCAGTAAAATAATATGATCCGCTGCCTGCTGCATTTGCCATCAGAACCTTCTTCAAATTTTCGAGAGAAACCAATCACTTCGCACATGAGCTTCCTAATATCTGACATCTGACATCCCTCTAAATTTTCTGAGGGCATGCTGTACTTTCAAACTAAGACCTCCATCTAAATGTATATAATAATGATAAGACAGTTCAATGTTCGACTGACATCTACCTTCTCATCATACGTTCTTTTCAAAACCTCGGGTGCCACACTTAAAATGCTTTGACAAGCCAAAGTCCATCATCTTTAATTCAGCATCAAGTCCAGGACTATCAAACACAAAAAAATTCAAGCTTCAAATCTCTTTGGGCAATAGAACGCACCGCTGAAAGCATTTGTTTCACAAGTCGAGCGCATTGGGCCTCGCTGTAATGCTCTTCTGGCTGGGCATCCAAACGGTCGAAGAGATCACCCCCGCTGCATAACTCCTGCAGCAAATAGATGCAATCTTCTGATTCATAATAAACCCCCTCAAGTTTCACAATATTTGGATGGTCTATTTCCATCAATATCGCACGCTCATCTTTGAATCATTGTGCTAGGCCAAAAGCTGTCTCGATCCGATTGATTGATAAAGTTCTAGAAGATCCAGCTGGCAAAGGCGCGGCGGCAAGCTGACAACCGAATACCGAACGAAGGGCGAAGAAGCGAAATGAACTCTCGGCTTCGCGCATTTTTCAAATTGGGCACAGACACAGAAACACCGCAACCGAAAAGTTACATCCGAAGAACACCAACAAGAGGAAATGTCGCCTCGAAGAATGTTTCCCAGGAGAAATAGCATCGCTGCATCTACGTGTACAGCGAGCAATGGCAACCACTGTGCGATTGTGAATACACCATTTCAGGCAGCTGAAACTCCTACTGTCCCTGAGATTCTAGAAATGCAAATGTCTTTGCATATAAATCAAGTTCCAATGATGAATCCTTTTAAGACAAATACGATCAGCTTGCGAACCTTCATCAGAGGGTGGTGGAGCCGTGGCGCATTTAATTCTATTTCCAGATATACTGAATGAGATTGATGGCAAGGGTGAATTAAATGGGGCTGGGGAACTGCCAGTGAGAAAACGCCCAGTGCCGCTTTCTGGAAATTCTTCTTCTGTCAGTGGTCTGACAAGTAGTGGCGTGAATATGTCAATCGGAAGCAATAGCCATCATAAGCGCTTTAGTCCAGATCCAGATGCGTATGTGGATCTTGAGGAAAATGCCTTTGTCCGAGTGAAATTAGAATACTGCTCAGAAGGAGAACGCAGATCATTACACCAGAGTGAACAGAAAGATGACGGCTCGACGCTTGTAGTAGCCAATAAGGTCAATGGTAAAGCCATCCCCGCTTCCCCATACGACCTTGTAAAGGATGCAGGAGATTTGGTGGACCAAACTGATAGCCTCATTGGGCAAGTTGCTAATATTTCATCGCATGGGTTTGATCAAAGTCTCAAGGACGATCCACACCAATCGCCCAACCTCGAGGACGCAAAGGAGAATCTGAACAAATTAAATAATGAGCGTACGTCTGCTGCCGAAGTAATTTGCGCAGTAGGGCTTGATTTGGATGGTCTCCTGAAAAGCTTCCAGGGTATGATCGGCTACTGTGGAGATGATGCAGGTGTTTATCAGGGATTGGGCGGCGCAGCTTCAATGGATTCTACAATTTACACTCATAGATCGATCAATATATGAATTTTGAATGGTTGACTCCAAATCTCTCTCCATATATATATATATATATATGTTACATGTGTGTGTGCAAGACATCCGTGAAATCAATTGATATAGTAACATCGCATCTAATGTAATACTAATTACAGCTGTATTCAATCAGTCATTTTCACCGCCACCTGGCTCATTCTTATGATACAATGTTCTACCCGAGCTAGCGAGCCACCAGGGTAATCGACTAATTTACAGCTATTTTCCTCTAGAGATATAGCTACCCGAGCTAGCGAGCCAGGCACGGGGCACGGGTACCCTGGCTCGCTACTAGTAGCTCGATGTTCTACCTTTTAACAATCTATATGTTGCAGACGGATATTTCCTTACAAAGTCTTTCAGCATATGAGGATGATGCAATGTTCTGCCTCTCAACAATCTATCTCTGAAATATGTTGCAGACGGATATCTGCTTCCAAAGTCTTTCAGCATGTGAGGAGCATGCTTAGCGACATGGTGCAAGATCGGGACCTTCGGATCATCAAAAGGTATCAAGTCTCCAATAGCTGACATGGTTTCATTTTTTCCAAAACTTTTTGAATGCCCGTTCACAAGCAGTTTGGCCTTCGCGATCCTTTTGAAATAGTAGTCCTAGATCATTCTGATGGTATCTCAGTGCGGTCTTGAAGAACATGGAAAATTCTTCGATTGAGCCATATTTAATTCTTGCATGGATGAGAGGGAGGCCTCTGTATTGGTGTGTCTTCAGAGTAGATTCTCCACTTTCTTTCTTTGGCCTGCAGCATAATCTTCTAAACACTTTAGAAAAGCGCCTAGAGCAAGCAAGCTTGAATGATACCAAAAAGGACGGCGTGAAATAAGTAACGAAGAGTTTCCCTCGCCTGATTCTCTGCTGCTCAAAAGGCAGGTACGTGTACCTTCCATTTTCAGGGGACCGGCTCTCTGCTTTAGTTCCAGCAATCAATCGGTTGTTGCTTTGGGGGGGGGGGGGGCTGAAAGGGCGACCACCTCCCCTTTTGCGGATACGTACTCCTACACTAATC
>PIVU01000294.1 GCA_003354025.1 Nitrospirota bacterium | reverse complement strand
TTATTTCAGAGACTGTTTTCTCGCCTTCATATAAATACACCCCTGCAGGCATTTGCGACTCTAGCTGTGCTGTTGACGGCGTTTGTTGTGTTCAGGACAATTGAGCCGGAAGTAGAGAAATCAACTGTTGGGATGAAGATGTCAGCAACTATTGAAGAGGAAACGATAGCCCGGCAGGAGGTGAAGGATAAAAGTTCCGGTGGCTTCGGGGCCGATCTGAGCTCGAGAAAAGGAATGCCGGGGGGCGTGGAGGATAGGCCTAAGCAGGAAGGCTTTGAAAGACAATCAGATGCATCCCCGGATGCTGAGGTAACGGACATTAAGCGGAAGCAGAAACCGACTATTGCGGTTTCGCCATCACCGGCACAGCCTCCAAAACGAAGAGCTCAGGCCGGGTCAGCACCGGCAATGGAAATGCAGGAGCAGGCAAGGAACTCCTTTGCATACTACGGCAGGGAAATAAAGAAACAAGAGCCGTCAGAAATGACTCAGAAAGCGGTCCAGTTTACTTTGCACGGAGCGGCTGTTCCATCGGAGCCTATGCTTTTTTTTGCTGATAAAGGGCTTGATGGAAGAAATCTTGAAGAAGAAATTATCAGTGATGCCCTATCAGGTATCTCGCTGGTTATTGATCTTGTTCCCGTTCTTGAGAAAATGAATGTTTTGGGTTCTGACCGGTACCTGGTCAGGGTAAATATTACTTCAAACACGCTGCATATACCTGAGTCTGTCAGTGCTGCACAAAGGGAAGAACTCAATAAAGAGGCTGATAACCTTGTGCTTTCACTTAGTGAATGGAAAAGGGAGCTGGACAGGCATGAGGTCTCATTGCTTGATAAGAATAATGAGCTGACAATTGCAATTGAGGAGCCTTTGCGCAATCTCAGGTACTTTAAATATAGTCCTCTGGAGCTTACAGTGAAAAATGAACATCCAACATCGAACGTCCAACAATGAATGTTGAATGTTCGATGTTGGACGTTCGACGTTCTTCTTTATTTGCCTTAAAACCGGCAGATTACCCGTATTTCATTTATTGAACTGATTCCTATTGAGAATCCTTCAATTTTTTCCACGACGTAATTATTATCCGGGAACTTTTTCAACACTTCTTTTGTCAAACAAGTATAAGCAGAATGAAAATAACTTAAGGAGGACAAAAGATGATCAATGTCGAATCAGTAAAGAAAGTGCTGTTCTTATTTGTGCCGATTATGGCCATAATGGTTTTATCTGCAGATGCAGTGAATCAGACTGAAAGGATTTCACCAATAGACCGGGAAGACAGAACCCTGTCTCCTTACTTTCAAATAATAAGTGATGATCCTGAAAGTGATAAACTGCCTCTCAAGTCAACAGAGGCGAACGTGACTATTTCCGGTGTTATTGCCGATGTAACGATTACACAGGTGTATAAAAATGCGGGCAGCAATCCCATAGAGGCGATTTATGTATTTCCTGCCTCAACCAATGCAGCCGTGTATGGAATGAAGATGACTATCGGTGAACGTGTTATCGAAGCTAAGATTAAAAAGAGGGAGGATGCGCGAAAAGATTACGAGCAGGCAAAGCATGATGGGAAAAACGCATCACTCCTTGAGCAGCACAGACCGAATGTCTTTCAGATGAACGTGGCCAATATAATGCCCGGAGATGAAATAAAGGTGGAACTGCGATATAACGAGCTGCTCATTCCAACGGAGAAAATATATGAATTTGTATACCCGGCAGTTGTCGGTCCCCGGTACTCTAATCTGCCGGAGGATTCATCTTCGGAAAGGTGGGTGGCGAACCCCTATCTGCATGAAGGCGCAGCGCCGCCATATGCCTTTGATATCAAAGTTAATGTTAATGCAGGTATGCCTGTGAGTAAGGTGGAAAGCCCTTCTCATTCGATCGATGTGCATTTCGAGAGTGCATCCAGGGCATCTGTTGTTATTGACGATTCCGGGACAATGGCGGGGAATAGGGATTTCATCCTGAGGTATGTACTTTCCGGCAGGGAAATAGAGACGGGGCTGCTGCTCTATGAAGGAGAGAAGGAAAATTATTTTCTTCTTATGATGCAGCCACCTGAACGGGTGACCATGGCTGACATACCGGGGAGGGAATATATATTTATAGTTGATGTGTCAGGTTCCATGCGCGGCTTTCCATTGAACATATCAAAAGACCTTATGCGAAACCTGATCGGACAACTTCGACCCACGGACCGGTTTAATGTGATGCTTTTTGCGGGGACTTCATCGATTATGTCTGAACAGTCCGTACTTGCCAATCAGGCCAATATACGGATGGCTGTCAACCATATTGATAAACAGCGAGGGGGCGGTGGTACGGAGATTCTGCCTGCCTTAAAAAAGGCCCTGGCACTTCCCGGTTACGAGAATTATTCACGGACAATAGTTATTGCTACAGACGGATATGTCCGTGTTGAGGAAGAGGTGTTTGATCTGATGAGAAATAACCTGGGCAATGCCAATATGTTTACTTTCGGTATAGGGTCAAGTGTTAACCGTCACCTCATAGAGGGTATGGCACATGTTGGAATGGGGCATCCCTTTATTATTACCCGGCCTGAACAGGCCAGTTCACAGGTTAAACGGCTTCAACGCATGATACAGTCTCCCGTGCTTACAGATGTAAAGGTGGACTTCGGCAGGTTTGAAACCTATGACGTAGAACCTTTGTCTATTCCGGACGTACTCGCAGAACGGCCGGTAGTGGTCTTTGGGAAATGGCGTGGGAAACCTGAAGGGCGTATTACAATCAGTGGAGCGAGCGGCAGCAGGCACTGGAGGGATAGTATAGATATGAATCAGTATAAATCAACAGTCGACAATTCAGCATTGCAATACCTGTGGGCAAGGCAACGTATTAAAATATTGTCGGACTACAATAAATTGTCTGCTAGTGATGAGCGCGTACAGGAAATTACAACCCTGGGATTAACACATCATCTTCTTACTGCATACACATCCTTTGTTGCTGTTGATAGCGAAGTGAGGAACATAGGCGGAAAAGGAACAACTGTGACTCAGCCCCTGCCGCTTCCTCAGGGCGTATCTGACTATGCTGTGGGTCGTGTACAGCGCGCAACATCTCCGGGATATGGCGGTGTTAATACAATGAAATATTATGCAGCACCTGAAATAGCGGAAGAAATGGTTTTTGACAAAAGAAAAACAAAGAAAGAAGAAG
>PIVU01000293.1 GCA_003354025.1 Nitrospirota bacterium | reverse complement strand
TCCATGGCATCACGGGCATTCCCGGCAAGGTTCATCAATACCTGCTCAAGCTGGCCGCTGTCAGCCATGACCGTCATATTTTGATCACACAACTTTATTCTGAATTCAATTTCTTCGCCGATAAGACGGGGAATCAGCTTGCTTATTCTTGCTATAAGGTCATTAACATTTATCGGCTTAAGGGATATATTCTGCTTCCTGCTGAATGCAAGCAGGCTCTGTGTGAGCCCCGCGCCACGTTCCGTTATAGCCAGGATCTGATTGATATTATGCATAAGCTGCTCGTTATCCTTCAGCTTAATCTTCAGTAAACTCCCATATCCTATAATGGCCGTCAGTATATTATTAAAATCGTGCGCAACTCCTCCTGCAAGCTGTCCTACCGCCTCCATCTTCTGGGCATGCCGCAGCTGGTCTTCCAGTTTCTTACGCTCAGTTATATTCTCAATTATTGCAAAGTTGTATTTGAATGTCCCGTTTTTGTCTCTGATCGCCGTTACAATAAGGTTGGCCCAAACAATACTGCCATCTTTGTGGTAGTATCGCTTTTCCATCATATAATGATCCCTCTTTCCGTCGATCATTTCCTGGAAGAGGTGCATATTTTTAACTACATCATCATGATAAGTTAATTCTGAAAACTTACGGGACAGCTCATCTTTTGTATATCCGAGCATAGTTTGAAAAGCAGGGTTGCTGTCTATAATTTCTCCTGCAGCATTGGCAATGCTTATGCCTACAGGAGAATTCTCAAAAATCGTCCTGAACCTGGCTTCACTTTCACGCAACGCCTCCTCGGACTGCATACGCTCTATTTCAGATGATGCACGCAATGCGAAAATTTGAAACATTGACCGGGCAAGGGCTTCATTCTCAAGAGGTTTACTGTCCAGAACAACCAGCAGGCCAATATTCCGTTTATGCGAATCTACAAGCGGTGCGCCTATATAACTTTCAACACCCATTTCCTGAAGCAGAATGTCTTTTGGAAAAAGATTCTGTACATTGACAGGGTAGGAACACAGAGATTCTGAAATTACATTTTTGCAGGGAGTCCCTTCAAGGTCATACTCAAAATTATCAACTATTTTCCCGCCAGCATATACTGCTATCGTCTTAATTGCATCGGGCTTTTCATCCGAAAGCGCACCTATAAAGGCATATTTCACATCAAGCGCTCTGGATATAAAAGTGACCATTGTCTGAAAAAAAGCCTCGCCTATCTCTACAGACACATTTTCAGCAATTCCTCGAAGAATGTCCTCAGCTTTTTTGCGCTCCGTTATGTCCCTGGCAAAAGCAAAGTTATACTCTTTGCCGCCGAATTCCATATAATTGAGTTTTACTTCTACCGGAAACACCTTGCCACTTTTGTGCTTATGGACTGTTTCAAAGGAAATTGACCCACGCTTTTTCAGGTCTCTCCAGTGTTCAAACCATTTTTCTTCAGGGAAATTTGGATCAATATCAAAAACATGCATTGACAGCATTTCTTCTTTTGTATATCCGAGATGGCTGAATGCAGAACTATTAACATTAATAAACCTGGCGTCTTTATCAATCCAGAAAATGCTTTCATTCGTATTATCAATTGATGCCTGCACCAGAAGCAGCTGCTCCTGTGACTTTTTACCCTGGGTAATATCTCTGAACATCCCGACAAGACAGTTTCTTCCAACCAGATTTACCGCTGATGAATTAATATCCGCATAAAAGATACTGCCGTCTTTTCTCATTACCGGAATATCTTTAGCTGTTATTATCTCATTGTTAGCCTGCTTATTAAACTGTTCCATCACGTACGGCAGCTCGCTCTCAGGGTGAATATCAGGAACGCCGAGAGTCTTTAGTTCCTCCAGGCTGTAGCCCAGCATGTTTACAATGGCCTTATTGCCTGCTATGAACGTTCTGGTCTCAACATCTGCCACAAGAATCCCGTCAATTGCATTATCAAATATAACTTGCAGTTTGTGCTCGGACTCTTTCAGGGCGTCCTCTGCCCGTTTCTGTTCAGATGTGTCCCTGACAACCGCTATTATGCGGTCTGCTCCATCAAGGTTGATCAGTTTTAAACTGACCTCAACCCAGAATAAGCGTCCTCCCTTGTCTTTACATTCCCATGGGAAAACCTGGGGGCATTCCTGAATAGCCTTTTCTATGTACTTTTGAGCAGCTTCTCTTGTGCTTGCCTGATCAACAGCGCTGAGGTCTTCCACCTTTAACTTCAGGGCCTCTTCTCTTGTATAGCCGAAAAGGTCACACATTTTCTTATTAACATCCAAAATGCTTGCGTCTTCAATATCATGTATAAAAATGGCATCATTTACACTGTTAAATATAGAGCGATATTTTTCTTCCGATGCCCTCAGTTCCGATTCTTTCTGAGACAATGCCAGGTGTTCCTTTTCCAGGGCCTGATGTTTTTCATTTAATTTATTCAGAAGTCTGCTTTCATGGGCCCTTGAAAGTTCATCTTCTTTCATGGGTTGCTCAGGTTTATTAGCTATAGACTGTTCGTTCTCCTTAATCACATCTCTGATTGTGCCCAAAAGCGTTTCATGATCAAAGGGTTTGACAATAAAACGGGAGGCCCCCAGGGACATGGCAAGGCGCTCATCTTTTTGGTCTGTATAAGTAGAAGTGCAGATTATAAAAGGTAAACGGCAGAGTTGACTATCCCTTTTAATTGCCCGGCATAAACCAAAGCCATCCATCTCGGGCATAAGGATATCGGATATAATCATATCAGGAGAAGAGCTGCGCGCCTTCTCCAGAGCATCACGGCCGTTCACAGCTGTTACAACTGAATATCCTGCAGACTCAAGTATTTTTTTAAGAAGCAGCCTTGCGTCTTCAATGTCATCAACAATTAGAATCTTCACTAGTTACACCGATTACAGCTGAAAACCGTTAAAAGCTCGATCAGGCCGGCATATTATAAGAGAGATGGAATTTCATTATAAGTCTGCGTGCCCATCATCCAAAGTGTCGACAAGTACAGCATAACACTATTTTATAACTAAAAAGTGCTATGCGCCACTGTTTTTTCTATTAATTGCAAATATGCGCCAACTTGAATTCGGGATGTAAATATGGTTAAATAACTGCTCATGAAAAATATCCACCTTATAGACGTTACCAACAGAGACGGCGTACAGACCTCCAGAATCCTGCTAAGTAAACTTGCAAAAACAATGATCAACGT
>PIVU01000569.1 GCA_003354025.1 Nitrospirota bacterium | reverse complement strand
GGAATACGCAAGAACCCTCTTAATATCGTTCTGCACAAGGCCAATACTTGCCGCAAACAGTGCGGTAGTACCTCCTATCACCGCAACAACTGTCATTGTAAACGGAGACAAAGTATACAGTACATTACACCTTACAACCATATACACACCTGCCGTAACCATAGTCGCCGCATGTATCAACGCACTGACAGGAGTAGGACCTTCCATAGCATCAGGAAGCCATGTATAGAGTGGAATTTGTGCTGATTTACCAACAGCACCTACGAATAGTAAGAGTGTTATAATCGCGGCAACGGCACTACCTATCTGCAGATGTTCCGGAGCGGCGTGAAATACTTCAGTAAAGTCTATAGTACCGAAAGTGACAAATATCAAGAGGATAGCCAGAATAAAGCCAAAGTCCCCTACACGGTTTACAATAAATGCCTTCATTCCTGCGGCTGACGCAGATTTCTTCTCAAACCAGAATCCGATTAAAAGATATGAACAGAGCCCAACACCTTCCCACCCTATGAACATGAGAAGGAAATTATTAGCCAGAACAAGAAGTAACATTGAAAAGGTAAACAGATTCAGATAGGTAAAATATCTGTAGAAGCTTTTATCCTCATGCATATAACCTATAGAATACACATGGATAAGAAATCCTACGCCGGTAACTACCAGTATCATCACAACTGAAAGCGGATCTACCTGCAGGCCGGCAATCGCCCTAAATGCACCTGAGCTGATCCATGTAAAATACTCTTTTTCAAACACCCTGTGCTCAGGTGAAAGTTTCAG
>PIVU01000292.1 GCA_003354025.1 Nitrospirota bacterium | reverse complement strand
TCAACAGCTTCTCTGGTACGCTTTACAGAAACAGTTAACGCAAATCTGATGTACCCTTCACCGGGGTCCCCGAACCCATTGCCTGGAGTCGTAAGAACACCTGCCTTATTCAGAATATGTGCGGTGAACTCTGATGATGTATAACCCTTGGGACACTTCACCCATAAATAAAAAGTAGCGTCCGGTTTATTTGTTTCCAGACCAAGTTTTGTAAGTCCTTTATAAAGGGCATCCCTTCTGTTCTTGTATGTTCCCCGCAGCTTCTTCAGTACTTTGTCATCGGTTTTCAGGGCTTCAATACCGGCTTCCTGTATTGCCTGGAAAATCCCTGAATCTATATTGGTCTTAATTTTACCGAGGCCTGCGATTGCTTCCTTGTTGCCCACTGCAAAGGCGATCCTCCAGCCGGTCATGTTGTATGTTTTTGACAGTGAGTGGAATTCTATGCCGACATTCTTAGCTCCGGGAATTTGCATGAAACTAAGAGGCTTTTCATCTTCATAATACATTTCGGTATAGGCTGCATCATGACAGATGAGAATATTGTTATCGCCTGCAAACTTAATTAACTTTCTGAAAAAGGCCCTGTCCGCACATGCTGCAGTCGGGTTGTTCGGATAGTTAATAAACATGAGCTTTGTTTTTTTCAGAACGTTTTTAGGAATTGCGCCCAGGTCCGGAAGATAATCATTCTTTTCAAGCAATGGCATGAAATGGCTCTTGCCCCCTGCAAACAGCGTAGCAACAGGGTAGACAGGATAACCGGGGGTCGGCACCAGCACATAATCACCGGGATTAATAAATGCCAGCGGCACATGACCGATACCTTCTTTAGAACCGATAAGCGAGAGGACTTCCGTCTTTGGGTCCAGTTTTACATTAAACCTTTTTTTATACCAGTCGGCAACGGCCTGCCTGAATGAGAGCATTCCTACATATGAGGGATATTGATGATGTGCAGGATTTTTTACTGCCCTGCGCATGCTCTCTACAATATGCTTTGGAGTCGGTATGTCAGGATCCCCAATACTCATGTCAATGAGGTCAACACCCTTTGCAAGAGCTTTCCCCTTCATAGTGTCAATAGTTGCAAATAAATAAGGGGGAAGGTCTTTTACCCTTTTTGCCGGCTCAATAGATATTTTTTTACTCACGGTTATCCTCCAGTTAAATAATTAGAAAAAAGTTCTCTATTATACGGAGTTTGAACTACTTATTTCAAAATAGTTCTGCATTTCCTGCCCCATGATTAAAAAAATAGAGAATACTGTATGGAGTAAAGATATAAGGAGAGGGGAAATCCCTGTTAATGCAGCATGGCTGGTATCAATATAAAAAAACAGTTAATACCTTAGCGTGGCCTTAAGACGTGTCGGATGAAGAAGAAGATCAAGTCCTGCCAGTATGCTCGTGACATGTACATCGCCTGCCATGAGTATGTCAACTGCGCTTCCTTCCTTCTCTGTTACAGCAATTCCGATGCGGGCTACTCTCAGCATTTTCCGGTCGTTATTGCCGTTGCCGAATGCTACTACAGAGGGCGCGCCCAGCTTTTCAATGTACTCCTCTTTCTGTAAATCGTGGTATTCGCCTTCAAGAACAAGAGCTTCACACTTGACGTCTTCAAGCTCAGCTACGGCCGTGCCAAAGGAGTCTGAAGTCAGTACATGTATATCCAGGGACTCTGCAAGTGCATTAAGCCGTTCTTTAATGCCTTCCATAAGCTTGCCGTCGAATGAAAGTGTCCCGGTGAAATCTGACACCAAATGCTGCAGTTTCACATCACCGAAGCCGGGTATATCTATCTCAATCATAAATATTCTCCAAAGGGCATGAGTACATATTATCAGGAAATGATGAGATATGCAAAAGAAAAATGCGTGAATAATAAGAGAATTTATTCATCAGGATTGTATGTGAAAGTGCGTCCCGCCTTTTTTTGGGCGTGGACTTTTTTATCTGAGAGCATTTTTTCTTTTGCCCTTTTTGATCGCTTGCGCTTCTGACGTTTGATTTTAGCGATACGTTTTGCTTCCTCACTTTCCTCGCCCTTTATTGACCGGTCAATTTTTTCATAGAGCAGGGCCCTGGCGTGGTATCTGTTCAGCCCCTGTGACCGGGCCTTTTGGCATTTCACTTCAGTACCTGTTGGTATATGTTTCAGATAAACGCAGGTCGCGACCTTGTTCACATTCTGCCCGCCCTTTCCCCCGGAGCGAATAAATGATTCTTCAATGTCCTGCTCATAAATCCCGAGACTGTCCAGCTTATCTCTCAGGGCTTTTTCTTTTTCAGGGCTAACTGGGAACATTTTAGTTAAAGCGGATCTTGCAGTTTTCGACAAGAGCCGCTGCTTTACGTTTCAACTCAGTGGAAAAGGAGTCACCTTGATTGATTTTTTCTTCCGCCCTGTCCAGAATGTCATAAAACAGGTCCCAGCCTTCTTTTTCCTTTTTGAACTGTTCAATTAAGGGATTAGGGTTAGCGGTCAGTGTCTGAATGGTTTCATGAAGCCGCCTGGTGCCGACTTTAAAAAGCTCCAGTGTCTGTTTTTCATTCAAACGGGAACTATCGGAAAACAAAGACGCAAGTTTCAGTGCAAAACGAAGATACACAACTGTAACAGGGATCTTTGATACGAAACATCCTGTAAAGGGGTCAATCTCATTCTTAATATCTTCTATTTTCCATGGCAATGCCCTGGCATAATAGGAGAACATAAGTGTTCGCACATAATCACCGATCAGTTTCCCGGCAGCAGCCATTTTTATTGCCTCAACAGCAAAGGCCTCTTTATCATGCCTCATAATAAGTCCGTCTTTATGAACGTACCTGAGATTCCCCCGTGCACCGTTAAATAGTACGGACAGAATATATGCCTGGTCTTCCGCCCGGCCAATGAATGTTGGTGTAAAAGGTCTGTGTTTTCTCAGTGAGTCGATGAGTATTCCGTTGGTGCCTCCCGTAACATGTATCCTTTGTATGCATGCTGCGGCCCCGTTGAGATTACTGTCAGTATAACGTGTCATCATTTCAGCTTCCGTGGAAATGGCCTGCGGAAGAGCGCTGAAAAAAATCAGTTCGTCGGCCCTGCTCTCTCTGTCAGGGAAAGTTACATCAGGAGTGAAAAGGCCTTTATCGATGTCGTTCTGGTTTACCAGTGCTCCGGCGATCATGCCAAGCTCCACATTGCTGCCGTTGCTGTCTGTGCCTTCAGCTCCCCACAATGGGGTTTT
>PIVU01000568.1 GCA_003354025.1 Nitrospirota bacterium | reverse complement strand
AAAAAGTGCAGCTTTTCGAAGATCGATGTGGCGGCAGCCGCCGGGTGACGCCACTGGACCTTCAATGTGCTCTATTTCACTCAAATCGACGAGTTTCGAGCCCTTCTTTTGAGCATTAAGAAAGCTCTAAGAGCGCATTTGATAGCTCTAGAAAGAACCAGGAGACTCGTCGATGATGACGCTCAGATATGATCAAAATCCAAAATTCCGCCCCCCCGTGGCCCAGCCGGATTATTATTAATCCGCGAAAAAAATGCGACTTTGCGCGAAGTTCCTAGCGAAGGACCCATGATGCGCCCAGAGGGCCCCGGCATAGCGCCATGAAGCCCAGACACCCAGCTTTACTCTCAGCTAAAAAACAGCACGTTCTGGCTTCATTTGACTTAGTTATTGACACCGGAAGTCCAAACCTTATTTCTTTTTGGTACGGAGAGGTAAGTAAGCTTTTTGAGATTGGCAAGATTGGCGAGTGCTTTTGTGCTTTTTATTAGAGGGTTGTCGATGCAGTTTATGAGTTTTTATGGCTATTGGCCTTATTCAGCTGCCGTGGATGGATATAATTGGGTTACACAGAACATACGCGATGGGTCCGCGACGGACGCAACTTTCAGGGTAGATTTACCCCCTGGTGCTATTGAAACGGGTAAGATCCCTGACGGCGCTGCTGAAGTTAAATTTACATTCAGTGGGTTGAGTACAGATTATTATTCACCTTTGCCGAAAGTTGAAAATATAGCAGGTCAATCGATTTTGACGGAAAAGCAGATTCACCTTTTTGACCAGTT
>PIVU01000291.1 GCA_003354025.1 Nitrospirota bacterium | reverse complement strand
TCATTCCCTGTCAGTTCGACGGAAGATTTGAGCAAGTATCTCCTGGATCTCTCAATACGTGTAATCTTCTTTATGCCGCAGGCATGACAGACAGACACTGCATTAGTTGACCATGAGGTGGAAAAATTCATCCGGGGGCCGACCTCTCTGATTGCGAAATGCATATCAGGTGATGGATCCCGGGTAAAAAAACTTTTTTCCGAAAGCTGGTCCGGTTCAAATGTTTCTGCCAGGAGCCACTTGAGGGCCTTTGTCTCATCATCTGTGAGGGACTCGGTAATTTCGATATTAAAGCAGAATTCTGTCGAGATCTTTTGTATTTCAGGAGAGATATTAATTCTGGCTAGTGCCAGAAGTTCATTGCATTCTGATTCTGTTAGAGCAGGTGTTCTGAAGAGATGTATTAAATTATCCATTTATATGAAGTGCAATTAATCGTAAATGCAGTAAGGCTGTTTAATTAAATTGGCATTTGTTGTTACATGAAACGGGCTCAAGTCATGTCGAACGAACCTGTTTCCCGCGATCCTGTTTATAACAGAAATAGGACATGTAATGGTCATTCAATAAACTGACGAGCTTTACCGGAGCATTCTACCAGACTCTGGCAGTCGATATTGTATCATTTTTAAAAACGCTCTGTCATTGATTCTTTATATTTCCTGTTATTTCGGGCTGTTGGCCTTGAGCATAGTGTCTGTCTGCCTTGTGTAAGTCATTTAATCCATTGTGAAATAGTGATTCATCCTGGAACCTTCTGTCCATTTTAAATTTCTTACAGTCAGTATGTTAATTGCCCAAAGACGGATTTATTGTTAAAAAAAAGCCATTTCCTTATAGAATATCAGGAATTCCCCTATTGAGGTATGGGACAAATGGGTCGATTAATAGTTTACACATAATTTGCCCTAAAGAGGCCACAGGCCTTGGTGTAGGCGGGGCATGGCTTCAATTGACTATTAATTGGCAGTCTTGAGAGTTTTGACTGAATATGACTGCGAAGGAGATGAAGATGCTTCTGAAAAGACTGAAAATAACACATAAGGTCCTGCTCGTTATTCTAATAGGCGTAATATTGTCTGCCATATTTGCTGTCTCAACAGTCGTAGTAAGCCAAAATGATATCCGAAAAATGGAAGTGATGTACAAAAATAATATGACCCCCCTTGACGATATGAGAAATATTCAATCTATATTCCGAGAGCTTGAGTTCCGTATGGCAGGAGTGATGGCTGATGTTGTGGACTCAACGGCTGCTGAGGCGCATCTCAAACAGTCTGTTAAGGATATTGATGCAAACTGGAGTGATATTGGTGAGGCCATAAGCAGTTACGATCTATCTGATGAAGCAAGAGCATCAATGGAAACATATGAAAAGGGCTACATTGGGTTTAAGAATAATATTGTTGCAATCCTTCAAAAAGCCTATAGTGACGGCGGCCCCGATGAGGTTGCGGAAGTATATGATGAGTGGCTTGATTATAAACCGCTTGTAATGAAAACCATTGATTCCTTTGCAGCCACTTTGAAAAATTCTGTGAAAGAGCAATATGAGACCGGTCAGAGTGAGGCTTCTAATTTGATAAACCTTATCGTTATCACTGCGTTGATCGGAATAGGCCTCTTTGCTGCATTTGCTCTTGTGATAGTCAAATCGATAAAGCAGCCTATTGATACTGTTGTTGATGCTACGGAACATATTGCAGGCGGAGATCTAACTAAAAGTATCAATATTACATCTGAAGATGAAATGGGCAGTATGGCCCGGCAGTTCAATATTATGGTTGAACACTTAAGAGATGCGTTCTGCAAAATTACAGCATCGGTTGAAAAAATGAATCTTGATACTGACGGATTGTCGGGGCTTGCAAAAAGTCTGCTTGCGGGAGCTGAAGAGCAGCGTTCCCAGGGTGAGCAGATAGCGGCATCTTCAACAGAAATGTCAGAGACAATATTTAGTGTTGCCAAGGACACAACGGAAGCAACGGAAGCAACAAAAGAATCTTTTGAGATAGCAGCATCCGGGCAGGAAACAGTACGTGAGGCAGTTGAAAGCATCAACATGCTTGCAGGCAGGGTTGGAGATGCTTCGAACACTATTGATGGTCTGGGGCGGAACCTTGTAGAGATAGGCGAAATTGTCTCGGTAATTCAGGATATCGCAGATCAGACAAACTTGCTTGCCCTTAACGCGGCAATAGAAGCGGCCCGATCCGGCGAACACGGAAGAGGATTTGCCGTTGTGGCCGATGAAGTAAGAAAACTTGCGGAAAGGACCGGGAAGGCTACGGACGAAATAACTTCCAAGGTAAGCATTATCCAGAAGGAGAGCAGGGAGTCAATCGAAATTATGGAGAAGGGCTCTGCACTTGCCGGTGAGTCCGTTGAGAAAGCAGAAAAAGCAGGACAGTCCCTTCAGCAGATCGTTGACAGCTCCAGCAGGGTAATGGATATTGTGAAAAGGGTCTCTGAAGCAACTGAAGAGCAATCTTCAGCAGCCGAGGAGGTCAGCCAGACTACGGAGCATATTTCCGGAATCATTAGTGAGCACTGTGGTCTTGCCGGAGAAGTTGAGAACTCTGCTGCAAGCCTTTCATCGATTGCGCAAAATATTGTTGAGCAGCTTGCATATTTCAAGACAGACAGCGGCAGCGGAACAAAGTCTTCTGCTAATGTTCAGGCGGACAAAAAGGGCATTCCACATGCAGGCTGACCGGGTTAGTTGTTTCATGTAATCCTGTTTATCTGTTGCAAAGTTGTGTCCATCTCATTTATCGTTAATCTATGGACGCCAAAGAGCAAAAACTATCCAGAGTCTTACGGGGATTCCCGTTTCTTAAAGACGCAGACCCTGCTGTGCATAAAGGTATTGATGATCATGTATCAATAGCCCGTATACCTAAAGGGGAAATTATCTTCTTTGAAGGTGATGAGTGTAAAAACATTGCCCTGGTGCTTTCCGGAGTAGTGCGGGTATACAAACCAGGAGAAAGCGGACGTGAGATAACTCTATACAGGCTGGGCCAGGGAGATAGCTGCGTTCTCACGGCATCCTGTATATTCAGCCATGGGCACTTCCCAGCTGTAGCTGTTGTTGAGGAGGATGTGGAAGCTGCTGTTGTTTCAGCTGGCATTTTTCGGTCATGGCTAAATACTCATGAAGTCTGGAGAGATTTTGTTTTTACTCTGCTCTCAAAACGATTGTCAGAGGTCATGGAAACAATTGAGGAAGTTGCATTCCGCCGGATGG
>PIVU01000290.1 GCA_003354025.1 Nitrospirota bacterium | reverse complement strand
AAAAGTCAGGCGATTGTTGATGTCTGCAAAATGATCGGGCAGGCTGCCATCACCGATGTCCCGGTCCTGCTGTCCGGAGAAAGCGGAGTCGGGAAGGAGATAGCTGCCAGGGCGATTTACAATTACAGCAAGAGAAAGGGTGGGACTTTTATGGCTGTTAATTGCGCGGCCCTGCCTGAGGGAATTGTTGAAAGCGAGCTGTTCGGATGTGAAAAAGGGGCATTTACAGGCGCTGACAGGATGAGGATCGGGAGGTTTGAGCAGTGTCATAAAGGGACTCTTTTCCTTGATGAAATTAGCGACATGCCTCTTTCCACGCAGGCAAAATTGCTCCGGGTTTTACAGGACGGCAGTTTTGAACGTCTTGGAAGTAATGAGGCGCTCAAAGCAGATGTGAGGATAATCGCCGCCAGCAATAAAAATCTACATGATGAGGTTAAACAGGGGCGATTCAGGGAAGACCTGTTTCACCGGCTGAACGTTTTTTACATAAACATACCTCCTCTAAAAGAGAGAAGGGAAGATATACCTGTTCTGTCTGAGTATTTCCTTTCAAGGACTGAAGGGGAGACCGGAAAGCATGTCAAAGGTATTTCCCCGGAAGCTCTTGAGCGTCTCATGTCGTATAAGTGGCCCGGTAATGTTAGAGAGCTTGAGAATGTCCTGAGACGGGCCGCAGCAGTTGCAATTACTGATGTAATCGATGTAAAGGACATTCATTTATCTCAAGAGCATGATATTAGCGAGATGCAGGTGCTTGACCATGCAATACAGGATATTATGGACAAGGCCAAGACCTCCGAAACCACTGATGGTATTTTCCATTGCATAATTTCAAGCACGGAAAAACTCATAATTCAAAAGGCCCTGAATATAACAAAGGGTAATCAGGTGAAGGCATCGCTGCTGCTTGGCATTACCAGAAATACGTTGAGAAAGAAAATGCAGGAATATAACGTTCCATCTGCGTAGAGATTACGCAGAGCCTGCTCAATCCCTATACAAACCCCATCGTTTTTCATTGCACAACTAACGGATTTTATTGAATAATGCTCTGGCATATTATATGCGTAATCATAATTCACTAACCATATTCGATAATCGTAAGGGCGTATTGTTAAACGCCCCTACATTTAATATAGCTAAATTTTCATTAGGCTCGGCATTTTCATTTCAAAAAAGGGGGATGTGATGAGATTAGCAATTAGTGAAGATGTGTTAAGGGACACTACCAGATGCAAAAAGGATTTTGTCTGCCTGACCGGGGGAGGGCATTGTTTATGTAAGGCGGAGTCTTGCCTGAATGGTAAAGTCTGTTTTATCAAACCCGGTGAAGACCTGCTGTGTAATTATAAGGTCCCCTACATGAAGGCATTTCTTTGCAGCTGCCCCACAAGGAAGGAGATTTACAATAGTTATAGCATATGACTAACTAGAGGAGATTTACTTGTCTAAGCAGCCGGATATTAATGAAATGCAGGAACTCGACTCGGCAATACAGAGTATTGTGGAAAAGGCAAAGACAACGGATACGACCGAAGGACTTCTCCAATGCATTGTTTCAAGTGCAGAAAAAATACTCATACATAAAGCTCTTCAAATAGCAAAGGGTAATCAGATTCATGCTTCCACAATTCTTGGGATTTCATTAAACACGTTAAAAAGCAAAATGAAGGAATATCAAATATTCTCTGAGTAGACACTACACCGGGTTTGTGTAATCCCTAAGCAATGCCCCATATGTTTCATACATAATCGGTAATATCATTCATTATTTTACCGGCATACTGATTACTGGATTCCGATTGTAACAATATCACTTCTGACTTTAGGCGATATGCAATGCTTGTTGAGCTTTTATTGTTGCAATTAGATTTTTCTGTGATAGCATTAAAAATAAAGGGTTTTCTTGATTTTTATTAGAAATTAAATTGACCACAAAAGGAGGGGTGAAATGCCACAAGTATCTTCATTGGGTTTTTTGGCAACAATTATTTTAGTTGTCTATTTTCTCTCAATTGCAATCTATGTTCTACGAGAATATGAGAGGGGTGTTGTCTTCAGGCTTGGCCGGCTAATACCTGTAAAAGGACCCGGTATTGTAATTATCATCCCGATTATTGACAGGCTTGTCAGGATAAGCCTGCGGACAGTTACTATCGAGGTGCCTGCACAGGATGTGGTTACAAAAGACAATGTATCGGTAAAGGTGAGCGCTGTTGTGTATTTCAGGGTTGTTGATCCCAATAAATCAGTCACGGAAATTGAAGATTTCAATTACGCCACATCGCAGATTTCTCAAACAACTCTGAGGAGTGTTCTTGGCCAGAGCAATCTTGACGACCTACTTGCCAAAAGAGATGAACTTAACTCTCAACTTGAGAAAATCATAGACGAACAGACCGAGCCGTGGGGAGTGGAGGTTGCACATGTCGAAGTAAAAAACGTTGACCTGCCGCTGGAGATGCAGCGGGCGATTGCAAGACAGGCAGAGGCTGAAAGAGAGAGAAGGGCGAAAATCATTCATGCAAAAGGGGAACATCAGGCGGCTGAAGAACTTTCAAATGCAGCAGCAATAATCAGGACCGAACCTATAGCCCTGCAGCTTAGATATCTTCAGACACTGGTTGAAATGGCCACTGAGAGTAAAGCAACGTTGCTGGCTCCAATACCGTTACCCATGGATATAATTACACCGTTTATGGAGGCCTATAAAAAAGGGACTAAATAAAGAAATTATTGAGACTTCTCATGTGGTCCATGCCAATGAAGAAATACGACAGAAGACAATTCATTAGACTTGCCTCGGTAGCAGGAGGCGGCGCTCTCTGGTCCCCACAATGGAGTATGGTGGGCGATATTATTGAGGGGGTAACCGGGTTTAATCCTACAAAGCCTGAAGGGGCACCGGAGGTCATACCCGGAGTCAAATTTGGAATGGTGATAGACCTCGGAAAGTGTATCGGCTGCAGGCGGTGTGCATATGCCTGCAAGCGGGAGAATAATATTCCTGACTCCATCTCTCCCCCATATATAATGGTGTTTCAAACTCGGGCCATGACAGGTGTAAGCGGCTATACTCATCCCACAAAGTCGTTCGGAGAGGGCGCAACAATGCATTACACAAAGCTCCATAAAGACAAGTGGTATATGCCTGTGCAGTGTAACCACTGCGACAATGCGCCCTGTGTTAAGGTTTGTCCGACCGGAGCGTCATATAAATCTCCTGACGGCATTGTCATGATAAATTATTC
>PIVU01000289.1 GCA_003354025.1 Nitrospirota bacterium | reverse complement strand
TCCAACAGGTCAAACTGATCTTAAACCTACAGCGTTCATGTTCTTTGAAAAGTTTAAACAAAGCACTTCTCCGGTCACTTCCACAATAATAGCGTCACAATCACATCAAGTAATCGGTCAAATTGATAATATTGATCATGAATCTCAAGATGTTGAGGATATCCCTCTCCCAGAAGATGTATATATGGATGATAACAATGATATCATCGTCGACACGAGTCTTCGTGATATTAATTCACAAGCACAAGAACACAGAAAAGGGTCTGTATATACCAATTCGGAACAGGCAATGTTAGCCTTACATAATATATTGAAACCCATTGCTGCACCTCTCTACATCTACGATCAACTTACCATTTGGGCACGGGATCATACTGGTGTATTTGGCGACGATTCAGAAAGGATTACATCAAGGCAAACTTTTATCAAGAAGATGGCGTCGAAAGTACATGGTGATTCTATCATCTCCCAAAAGTTAATGAAACCCCAAAAAAATAATGTTCGACTACATGCCGGAGATAACATTCAGGTATCTAAGTTTTCCTTTCGTGGGAGTCTGTTCTCATTATTGGGCAACACAGATTTGATGCAAGAACGTAACCTTTTGTTGAATGTAAACGATCCATTTTCCCTTCCTGAAGAAACTGATATTCTCAATGATCTAAATTCGGGATGGTGGTATAAAGAAACTCATAACGAGATTTGCACTGGAGAGAATGATATTCTCCTACCTCTCATTCTCTTTATTGACAGCGGAAAAGTTACGGAACGCTTGAGTGTTGAACCTATTGTATTTACATTAGGAATTTTCAATAGACAACTCCGAAACCTATCTAAATCTTGGCGAACTCTAGGATATATTGAAAATCTACAAAATGCAGATCAGAAAGAAGATCACAAGTCAGTACAGGAGAAAGTGAGAGATTATCATATCGTTATGAGCGAAATTCTTACCGAACTGAAAGAAATCCAAGGTGTCGGAGGTGGATTTGCATGGAAGCTCAAACTCGGAAATAAATCTTACGACGTCCATTTCAAGATCGCCGTGCAAGTTATATTGGGCGATTGTGTGGGTCACGACAAACTTTGTTTACATTTTGGTTCTACCAACCAAAATAGCAAAGTATTATGCAGGGATTGTATCATTTCTCCAGATGAGTCTCAATATCCAGATCATCAGTGTAAATTCGTGACTAAAGCAATGATCGACGATATGTCTGACGAAGAGCTCAAATCTATTTGTAAAAGACAGAACATCAAAAATGCGTTTTCCGATGTGTACTTTGGGGCAAGGAATTCATCGATATATGATTGTACCCCACCAGAACCTCTCCACCAATTCTTACTCGGAACTGTAAAGTATTTGGTACGTGGATTCTTTAACAATATATCAACTGGAAGTAGAAAGGTGTTAAGTCATTCAGTTGAATACTTGTACAAGAATTGTCGTCGTCAAAGTTCGAGAGATTATCCATCACTTGCCTGTGTTCAGAATTCAATCGAAAAGCCTGGGGTTCTTAGTGCGTCTGAACAATATTCGAGATTGTTTGCCTTATTCATCGCATGTAACATTCCAGAGGTAATGAAAACTATCACCACTAGAAAGAGAGGTAGTGTTGGCACGAATCCTATTACAGGTGGAACATTCCTTATGGGTGTCATTGATCCCATTTCTAAAGAGGATTTCTTGCAATGGGTTTCACTATTTGAAGACACTCTCATTATGTATCAATGGTTGATGTCTCCGACACATAAAAAAGAGGATTTCCAACGTACCACAGCGGGTAACGATCTTGATGGCGAATCAAATGCACAAAAGAGAATCAGAACTTTCATGTGGCAATACTTCGAAATGTTAAGGTTGCGCGAAGGTAATGGTCTGCGTATCAATAAGTACCACCAGATGTTGCACTACGAAAGACAGATTTTGAAAGACGGATCCATTCAAAACATTGATACTGGAAGACCGGAGAGTAATGCTGTCACGATGTACAAAAAGCTTGCTGCAAATACACAACTCCGTCAAAAAACACTAATCCACCAAGTCGCTCAAAGACATTACGAGGACACCTTATTAGATGAAGCTGTAAGACTTTCATCGATGGGAAAACAAAAAGATCCGGAAATATGTGAGATGAATAAGAAATTTGATCATTCATCCAAATATGAGTTACGTTTGACATCTCTTGATGAGAATGGAGAAGGAATACAAGAAGCTGAACTTACTCTCAAATGGGATTCAAAACATACGATTGCATCGTTTGAATCAAATGTAATGATTGCTCTATGTAAGAGATTGTTTTTCAGTCCGGTACCTCACTATGGTTGTGTTTCTCATGAATCATTCGTGAGGGGATTCACTGAGTACATTCATCAGGAGTCTAACGAAATATTTCGTGCTCATCCAAATTATCGAAGACAAGGCTCGTGGTATGATTGGTGTACTATAAAATGGGAAGGAATTGAAGAACCCATTCCTGCAAAGATCGTAACCTTTTTGGATCTAACGCACTCTGTTATGATGTCATCTGATGAAATTATCGAGATGAACGATAGAGATGAAGACCGAAATAACCTAGTAGATCGTGGAGAAGAAAAGTATTTATCCAAAGATAAATGGGTACTCATCCAAAGTGCTTTCACATTAGATGAGAGTAATGACATCAACAATAATGATGCTGTTTTCGCTTTACATCATTTCGATTCGAAAATTTTCGATTCCTTTGTGTTGGAAAAAAAGTATCGATTGGTACCCATCGAAACAATTCATTCGTCATGCTATTGTATTCCTCAATACCAAAGCGAAAGGTTGGATGGTACACATGAACGAATCATGTTCTTCAAAAATATAAAGGAATGGGGAGATATATTCATCAGAGATAATATTTATTAAGTCATGAATATATATAAAAATGAATTCTTACCTGTACGTGTATTGACCGACGAGTCACCGCTCTCATATAACTCATCAACAGAGACGCAACACTACCGCAATCCTTCGTCCATATCGTGAAGGTCGGTGCTGAATAGCAATTACAGCTTCATTATGTCGTAATGTAATCGAAATAGCCAAAGTACCATATTTCGTCATTAAGGCAGGACCTGTACGTGTATTCATAGACGAGTCACCGCTCTCATATAACTCATCAACAGAGACGCAACACTACCTCAATCCTTCGTCCATATCGTGAAGGTCGGTGCTGAATAGCAATTACAGCTTCGTTAGGTCGTAATGTAATTGAAATAGCCAAAGTACCATATTTCGTCATTAAGGCAGGACCTG
>PIVU01000288.1 GCA_003354025.1 Nitrospirota bacterium | reverse complement strand
GATTTCAGTTGGTCCGCGGACAACTCGCCGGCAATAGTCCCGAGGCGGAAGAGATAATAATCTTTCTGCTTTTGAGCAATGATTCCTACTTTTTTTAGTTCATCAATATTTAACTCCATTTTTTAACCCGCCTTCTTTATGTGCAAGATTTAGAAACTCTATCGGTCTCTTAAAATCCGGGAATTGCCTCCCGATTACTTCACCTGTTTTGCAACTCCCATGCCAAATAAATAAATCTTTAAAAGCAGGCCGTTGCATAATTACATTTAGAGGTGCTTGCGTATAATTTAATCAAGCTATATAATTTTTATACAACAGGAGATGAAATGGAAAAGATATATCTGCAGACAAAAGATAATGAATTGAAAAAGGAGTTGTCCGCTATTCTGCCGAAAGGTTACAAGTCGGTTGCACGGTTAACCGGAAATGAAGGTAATATTGTATTCCATGATATTGATACACTTGGTACGGCCCTGATAAGAGATTACGGTGAAAAGAATTTTGTAGTTGCTGTGACAAACAGGAAGAAAACAGGTTCTGTCATAGAAGCAACAACTACCGGGGCATATGAAATAGTTCATCGTCCGTTAAAAAGAAATATAATATCATCTCTTCTCCAGGAGCTGAATATCATCAGGGAGGAGTTGACGGAATATATTGATATTCCAAAAGATGATTTTTCCATAGACCCCACCTGTGCTATTGTGGGACAGTCCTCTCTTATTATGGATGTATGTAAGAAACTGGCGCGTCTGTCGCAGGCTGAGGTGCCGGTGCTGATTACAGGTGAGACCGGGACGGGCAAGGAGCTGATTGCGGAATCCATAGCACAGCTTTCCCCACGCTTCGGAAAGCCCTTTATCATTATCAACTGTGCAGCCATTCCCGGGGACCTTCTTGAATCGGAACTGTTCGGTTTTGAGAAAGGTGCGTTCACAGGTGCGCTTGCAGCTAAAGAGGGGTTTCTCAGGCTTGCTCATGAAGGGTGTGTCTTTTTTGATGAAATCGGGGAGTTGCCGCTATTGCTTCAGGGGAAATTATTGCGCTTTATACAGGCCCAGACATTTTATCCGCTGGGAAGCACAAAAGAGGTCCAGGTAAATGTACGGGTAATTTCCGCCACTAACAGGGATTTACCGAAAATGGTCCGGCAGGGAAAGTTCAGAGAAGATTTGTTTCACAGGCTGAGCGTTGCATCCATTAATGTTCCGCCCCTTCGTAAGCGCAAAAAGGATGTTCTTCCACTATTGCAGTTCTTTATGCACAGGTACCGCCACATTACAGCAAAAAAAATCAAAGGCATTACCAGAAGGTTCCTGGATGAAATGCTTTCCTATGACTGGACCGGGAATATTCGAGAACTTGAAAATACAATACGCTCCGCCATTGCACTTAGCAAGACATCTTATCTGACAACTCAGGAGATTAAAGACCTTGGAAGTTATTCGCTGGGAAAGAAAGACGCAGTTTTATCTGAAACCCTCGCGTCCTCCCTGGTCCCGCTCCTCAAGGAACTTCTTGAAAAAAAGGAAACAGACATTAACAAAATAATTCACAGCGAAGTAGATAAGCATATCTTCGAATTTATGCTGTCTTATACAAAAGACAATATGTCCGAGGCCGCCCGGATTCTCGGTATAAACCGTTTGACTCTCCGGAAAAAGCTGGGGATGTAAGCAATAAGGGAATTTGGTTCACTACTGTTGCTCTGAAATCGAAAATTCGTTTAGCGCAGATTAAAGCTGCAATGCTAATTTACATACTATCCGTGATGATTTCAGACGGCAATGTGTCGTCGATGTGCAAAGCTTTATAGGCATGTGTGATCAGACTTCAGTTTATGATCTCGCAAATTCCAAAAGGGGTTGATAGTTATTTCCGTCTGCCGCACGAAGAGCGGCTATGTATCTTTGTCTTGTGTCACTGGGGCTTGAAAGATTTGCGCTACCCCAAGTAAATCGAGGGTGGTCTAAAATATTTTCAAGTAACAGATCTGCCATTAGACGTGCGAGTCGTCCATTTCCATTAGGAAAGGGGTGAATTAAAACCAGTCGATGATGGAATCTAACAGCTATTTCATCAGAAGGTTCGTTTCGGCTATCTACCCATTGTTTGGCATCGTCGCATAGGTCTTTTAAGTCTGTAGGTATTTGCCACCATCGTCCTCCGATATTTTTGTCACTCTGTCTGAACTTCCCTGCCCATTTCCAGACATTGCCAAACATTTGCGTGTGGAGTTTGCGTATAAAAGCTTCATTTAATATATCTTTGGGTTTCGTTTTCTCGATCCATGCCAATGCTTCAATAATATTGTCCTGTTCCCACCTATCCAGTTCCTCGCGAGTCGTTATATGAGTCAGTAATAACTCGCTGGCTTCATCCGGATCAATAGGAGTAGCGCCCTCTGGATATTCAAGATTTATCATTTTTATCCCATAATGTTGAAGGCGGTGTTTCTATCAGTTCATTAACAAGGTCATTCAGTGCCTGGACTTTGTCACTATCACTGAGTTCCTGCATCTCCAGCATCATCGTGTGAGATGCACGCGTAAGTTGTTTTTTTGCAACACGCCTTGCCTGTTCATGCAGAGTATGTTCCAGACTTTGCCGTTGCACAAGTGTATAAACAAAAACACAATCAAGAGATTCAGCGACTCGACGCATGGTTTTGATCGTCGCTGAACCTCCCAGTTCGTCCTTCTCGATTTGGGCCGCGCGCTGTCTAGTTACATTTAAGCGATTGGCAAGTTGTCGGCCATTCATACCTAAAGCATCTCTTACAGCTCGAATCCAGCCTTTGGGAGGCATCTGGATATCTAGCAACGGACGAAACTTCTGTAGAGTTATTTCAAGTTGCTGCCTGATCAGTTTTTTGTTTTTTTTCATAATTCTGATAACCTGCTTTCAATTGCTTGCATTTTTTTAGTAATAATAGCTGGTTGATTAATATATGTCAAGTTATATATTGACAATAAATACTACAATGTCAAGATATATATTGCTTATAATGCTTGACATGTCAAGTTATATATTGACACATTAGATATATAATATGGTAATACCGACAATTGACAAGGATATTATTGTTTAACTAACTAGATAACATGCATTTTATAATGATATCAAGAAGCAGGGTAACGCTCTTAATTTAGTCTTGAGGTAAATTATAATAAGTAGTGTCACCCACTATTATTGAGCTTTTGAAGTCTTAATCAGAATAGCAGATTTCTTTCTGTTATCTTCATCTTTGGTATGTTAAATTGGTTTGAATTTTAGACTAGAAGGTGCA
>PIVU01000287.1 GCA_003354025.1 Nitrospirota bacterium | reverse complement strand
CCCTGACCGATGGCCGTTAGTAATGCAAGAAAAATTGAAGACACCGCAAAGGCGCTTAATACTCCACCCATAATACAGTTAGAAAGGCTCCATGAGTAATATCGGCGAATGAACATCATAATAGAAAGACCAACTGCCACCGCAGGGGCATAGAATATCGAACCTGCCATTAATGTGCTCCCAATAAGAAATTCAGGCGATATGAGCAATGACTTACCTGGAAGCTTATATCCGAAAAATAACGGTACACTCAGCATTAAATAAAAAACAAGGGCTCCGAGGGTAGGCGCTAATATAAAACCCGACGCAAGCCTTGCTCCTTTAATAAAACTGGATGTGCGGCACTTCTTTCCTTCTTTTCCTTTAATTTGCATACTGACCTCCTAGATATTTTGTAAAGTAGCGTGACAGTTGCAATAAAAGTACCCGCTCAGTGCATTCACCTAAGTATTATCCTTAAGTATCTTTATTTTATAGCAATTTACCTGATAGAGAAAACCCCTTAGTCTTCTCCCTCAGATCAACTGTAAAGTATTTTACAGCTTTGGAAGTGTTTTTTAACGCACCTGGGCGTAATCAGACCGCTGTCGACTATGAAGCAAATAACCTCTCGAAAAAAAAGTCGCTAATTATACACGGGCGGGGATTGTATTAAGGGTAAAACAGGCATGAACAGCAAATCAAGTGGTCAATGCTTCTTCTTTATAAACGCCAAATGTTTCCAATATATTCTCCAGTTTATCATTTTTATATACAGTGATAGCCCAGAAAAAGAGTCCGGCAAGGATGGCCGGTATGTAAATTAATTCCATCAGAATCAGAAATCCCGTAGAAACCACCATTTGGCCGGGTGCAAAAAGGAACATAATGATCGCAAAAAAGGCTGATACAAGGAAAGCATTGATTAGCGCGCCTGCTATACAGGTAAAAAGATTCCACGTCAGAAGATGCCTCATGGTAATCATTATTGCAAAACCGAACAGCACTGCCGGGGCATAAAATAAAAATCCGCCTATCAGAACTCCTGCTTTAATAAATGCAGGATCCACGGGCAGAGAAGATGTTGCAATGACCTGATTAACACCTGAATGGGAACCAACAAGGACAGATATAAGATAATATAGAAGTGGTCCGAGCAACGGGGATAATGTTAATCCGGCTATAAGTCTGCACGCCGGCAAAGCTTGTGAACATTTTATTGAGCCCTTAACCATGATTACCCCTGCATTGGAACGTTGTATAAATCCGGAAGAATTACTTTCCCATATACCGATACTTACCTAAATTATTACCAGATTCAAAGGAAGGTGTCCAATAAATAATATTAATACTACTTATCAGGGGAACTTATTAATATATATCGAGACAAGTTAAGTCATGCCTTTCTGCTGAAACTCCAGCCCGTATCTTTGCAGGTTAAACAGTAGATGCTTTCACGCAAAGACATTGATCAACATAGAGTAAGAGCAAAGTTTTTCAGGCCAGGCTTCTTATTTCTCAGTTTTACTGTCAGACAAATTGTCAGTCACATCAGAAGTCGCATTCTTGAAATTAGTAATGGCCTCCCCGACCCCTTTGCCGATCTGGGGCAGCTTTGAAGCTCCGAACATGACCACAACAATTACTAAAATAATCACAAGCTCTGTTATTCCAAGTCCAAACATATCATTCTCCTTGTATAATTATTCAACTTGTAACTGGATTATTATATTATAACTCACTATTCATAATAAGTTATCTTTATTCTGTCTCAAAAGAAGAAACAGGAGAGGAAAGGGCTCAGATTTCCTCTCCCGATGGGGTAATCAGGGCATGTGTACGAATCGTACTGCCCTGGAGTTCATTCATGATTATTTACTCTTACACTCGCTCAATGTAAGTTGAAACACAGTCGGCAAGCGCTGTATAAAAGCCGTTGTCTGTGCCTTCCTTTATCCTGCCGCACAACTGAGGCACCCATGGCCGGATATAGTTGTTCAAAAAGTCATCCTGCCTGTCAACATATTCCTTTGCTGTATTTGAGTCAGACTTATCCAGGGCCTCTCTCTCTTTAAAGAGCAGGTAACTCATAAACTCCAGCTCAACGACAATGTGGTCCGGAAGGTCCTTAAACTCTTCATTCTTTGAAAGTCCCTCTCTCTGATATGATTCTATGACCTTCATTGTAGAGTCGCCCATTATTCTGCCGCCTTCATCAATGTAGACTGAACCGTAGGGCGGGGCCAGAAGTTCAAAAGGGCCGACAAAGAGCTTTGCATATTCAATGCTGAGGGCTTCCTCTGTGTAGTCGTTAATATGCTTTTCCATTTCTCCTGCAAAAACTGCTGCTTCAGGACATACCTGCTTCAGGCCCTCTGAGAGATTATCAAAGAGGTTTTCCTCCAGATACAGTTTTTTCTCCGGTTCATAAAAACATGCCGCAAGCATTCTGAAGCAGTTTTCCTTTATCCTCGAATGATCTGCTGTTTCAGATACTTTCATTTTCCTCCTGATCACTTTCCAATCATGCTTTATTTAGATGATATCTGCAGGGGCGTATTGCAACACGCCCCTGCAGTAATGAGTCTTCTATGCTATCTTTACTCCCGGCTTGAAGGTCCTAATATAAAAAACATTGGGCTTTGTACCGTCTTCTCCGTCCTTCAGAAATTCACCTTTGTTGTTTTTCATCCTCATAGGTTTGTACTTCTTCAGGAGTTTGCTTACGTTACTGTTCGGGTCATTTCTGTCTCCGAATATCCTGGCTTCTGCAGGACATGAAGCAACACAGTAGGGATCCAGTCCGTCTCGCACTCTGTGAATACAAAAGTGACACTTGTCCACCCAGCCGTCAGCACGTACATCAGCGAGTTTGCCTTTGCCACGGGATTTCTGGCCCTTTTCCGGTTTCATCCTGTCCCTGTACTCGTACTCATGTTTACGGGGAGGAAGCATGCCAGTCTTTTTGACAATTTCAGCAGGCGATGATGTGCCGCCCTTGATCAGCGCTGACTTGCCCTTGTGAAAGTCATGAGTATCCGCTCCGACTTCATTCCAGCTTATCACAGAGTATTGATCGCCGTTGCTTGTAGCCTTCCCCGAACTGTATGGGCATGAGTCTTCAGGTTCAAAACACTTTTTGCACTGTATGCAGTATTTGTAGTTATACATCGTTATGCCGTCTTCGGTCCTGTACAGGGCTTTCGGCTCCGGACAACCTTTGAGGCATGCCGGGTCATCGCAGTGATTGCACAGCACAGGAATGGAGGCATAGTTAACATCAGGGAACTTTCCTTCTTTCTTAAATGAAAAGTCCGCCCA
>PIVU01000567.1 GCA_003354025.1 Nitrospirota bacterium | reverse complement strand
AATGAACGCTTTTTTCTAGGTTTTGGCAGATCCAAGAAAAGAAACATACCGTAGGCTGCATGACCTCCATGTTGCCGAATCCAAGTGGATCCGGGACTGGCGCGGGTCGCTTGCTCCTCCAGAACGGGTTATCAATCGGAAATTCCCACGCGTTGTTCACGTAGCTTGCCATCAAATATTCCTCCGATCGCTGCCCCGCTACTGCTTGCCCTCTAAGGTTTTGAAGAGCTGCCAGGCGATTGGTGTGCGCCGGGCATGAAAGCTCCTCCTCAAAACCGGTCGCTGGAATTTGAAAAAGGGTCAAGTTCCCATTTCGCATCACGACTAAAATGAGCGTTGTCAATACACCGTGACTAACGCAAAAAGCGACCCGCTTTCTCGCCTCTCCAGGGGCTGGAGGCTGATTCGGAAAACAGAAAATTGTATCCTCATCCGAAGGGTTTGCTGGGTGAATTACCAGCTTTAGACAATCTGCAGGATTATCTGTCGAGAGAGTTCTTACGACGCTCCATTTACTATTAATGAAGTCGGTACAGACATACTGCCCTTTCAGCACTGAGAAAGTTTCATTTGAAGCCATACTGAAAATTAGAAAAAGGAACTGTAGGAGAGTAGAAAAAGTGGTGTGAAATAACTTTTAGAAAGTGATGGACGAAAATGAAATTTTTGCAACTTATTATGGTCCACAGAAAATGATCCAGATATCAATTTCAGATTATCATCGAAAATGACATACGCTGGCACCATATCATTCGACGATGACAACGCAAGGATAAGATTGAGGATACGATGACGTCATTTCCGCGG
>PIVU01000566.1 GCA_003354025.1 Nitrospirota bacterium | reverse complement strand
TTGGGTTGACTCCAAGCATGCGACATGCTCTGTCCAGAGTAAGCGGCCCGCTAGATGAATTGTCCGATGATTGATAATATGATTGAGACTGTCCGGAGGACTGGTTGTTCTGTTGCTGCTGTTTTTTCTGCCGGGAATTTTTATACAGCATGTAAAAAAGAAAGCCCGACGCAATTAGATCATCAAATACAAACGGGGTTGCTGCGTCAATAGGGCTGATTATATATATGACTAAGAGTATTATCCAGAGATAGTTTGGAATGTTATTCATATTGTTGACTCACCGGGTAATTAATTAGTTTTATACCAGATATTACAGGCCCCTTCAATTGAAACCATACAGGGTCCTTTTGGTGACTTTGGAGAACAGGCTTTCTTGAAGAGTTTGCAGTCTGCGGGATATGCTTTTCCGAGTATTACGGTGCCGCAGATACAGCCGGGGATTTTCTCTTCTTTTATCTCAGGGAGATCAAAGACCTTTTTTGCGTCTTTATCTGAATATTCATCTCTTAACTCCAGTCCTGATCCCGGGATGTACCCGATGGCCCTCCAGTTGACATCAGCTACAGTAAGAAACTTGTCCATAATTTTTTGTGCCTGGATGTTGCCTTCAGGCTTCACTACGCCTGCATACACATTCACGGTTTTTGTTTCTCCCTCTTTTAGCTGCCGCAATATTTCAGAGATGCCAAGGAGGAGATTGTCTGCCTGGAAACCGGCAACAACAGTAGGTATGCCGTATTTTTCAGAGAACACGTTCCACGCGTTGGAGCCCACAATCGCAGAAACGTGACCGGGTGCTATGAA
>PIVU01000081.1 GCA_003354025.1 Nitrospirota bacterium | reverse complement strand
TAGTTATGGAAAAGTCCTATTCATGTGATTACTGTGGAAAGACTGTAGGAAACCCGCGTCACGTATGCAAACCCAAGGCGGCAAAAATGGCTTTCTTTTGCGATGGATGTGGAAGAACAGCTGCTAAAAAAAGTGAGCTGTGCGCTCCCAAGAAAATATAAAGAGATTAACGGTACTTCTAAAGCAGGTGTTCATGTAAAATGATCATCTGCTTTTTTTATTGCGACCTGAAGAAGGTGCCTTGCCAATTGTATGAAAATTACACATAATTAAGAATATAATACAATCCCGGATCTTTCCGCCTTTAGATAAATAGTGTGTGAAAGGAGTTTAATATGGACCGCAGAGAATTTATTAAAAAAGCAGGGATAGCAGGCATAGGGCTTTCCGTACCTACTTCACTCCATTCCATTGTTCATGCTTCTGACGATGTCAATAAGACAAGTATTGTAGTTGCAACAGGTGAATCTCCTTCAAAAATCACAAGGGCAGCTGTAGAGGCTATTGGAGGAATTAAGAGGTTTGTTTCAAAAGGTGATGTCGTCGTTATTAAGCCGAATATTGGATGGGACAGGCTGCCTGAACAGGCAGCAAACACAAACCCGGAAGTAGTCGCTGCAGTAGTAAAGCTGTGCATGGATGCTGGTGCAAAAAAAGTCAGAGTATTTGACAGGACCGTTAATGAGGCGCGGAGGTGCTACCATCAAAGCGGCATAGCTGATGCAGTAAAAAAAGCGGGTGGTGATATCAGGCACATTGATAACCGCAAATTCAGGACCATACCGATTAATGGGAAAGCTCTCAAGGAATGGCCTATATACAGTGAAATTATTGATGCTGATAAAGTAATCAACATACCTATAGCCAAGCATCACGGACTGGCAAAACTCACAATGTCCATGAAGAACTGGATGGGGGTAATGGGTGGCTCCAGAGACCGTATCCATCAGAAACTGGATCAGAGTCTTGTAGATCTGTCCATGGCGATAAAGCCTACTCTCACAATTTTGGATGCAATTCGTATACTGACCGGAAACGGGCCGCAGGGCGGTAGTCTGGATGATGTAAAGAAAATGAATACAGTAATTGCAGGTATCGATCAGGTGGCCATAGATTCTTATGGGGCGACACTTTTCGGCATGAAAGGTGAAGATCTCGGTTATGTTCGTCTGGCTGACAGGGCCGGGCTGGGCACAATGGATTTGACAAAAATAGAGATAATTAAATTATCTTTATAGTGCAGCGGGCCTTGGATCATGCAGGTAGTAATATCATTTAATTAATCAATGGAATTACCGGACTTTTTCAACTAATTAATGAGAAATCTGCGCAGAACATCACAGGGTGTCTTTTTATTGGGCTTTATCTTTCTCTTTTTGCAGACAGAGTCAAAAGGCGCGGATGATCTCGGATATCCCGTTAAACTTTTTCTTGATTTTGATCCGCTGATTTTAATTTCCTCGTTCCTGTCTTCCCATTCAGTCCAAAAGGCTTTTTACCTGTCGCTGATTGTAATCATCATGACAGTCCTGTTAGGAAGAGTATTCTGCGGTTGGATATGTCCTCTCGGCACTCTTAACAATATCATGAGTTCAATTAGTAAAAAAAGCCGAAGACATGTAAGTTTAAAATGGTCAAAGTCTAAATATTATATTCTTATCTTTTTCATTATATCTTCACTTTTCTCACTTCAAATAACGGGCATAATGGATCCTGTATCTCTTCTCATCAGATCATTTTCACTAAGCATATACCCGTTATTCAATTATGCCACAAGGGCAATGTTTGATACTATTTACAATACTGGGCCTTCCAGTCTGGTGGATGTCTCGGAATCGGTTTACAGTGGATTAAAGCAGACTGTTCTGTCTTTTAAACAGCCGTACTTTTACCAGTCCGTTTTTACAGGTCTAATATTCATTTCCATATTGGGATTAAATTTCTATGAAAGAAGATTCTGGTGCAGAAATCTCTGTCCGCTGGGAGCCCTGCTTGGATTATTGTCAAGATATGCCATTTTGACGAGATCAGTCAGTGAAGGGTGTAATGAATGCGGAGCATGCGCAGAAGTCTGTCAGGGACACGCCTCTCCTGATGTAAAAAATGAATGGAAAAAGGCCGAATGCATGTATTGCTGGAACTGTGATGACATATGCCCTAACAATGCCGTCATTCTGGGAGTAGGGAAAAACAGCTCCAGTTATTCCACTGGCAGCAATACTAATGCCGGGATAAACCTCGGCAGAAGAGGGCTTGTTACTTCAATTATGTCCGGTGTTGTTATAGTGCCGTTAATAAGAAGCACACCATTTTTAAATGCCGGCGCTTCTGCTCCCGATCTCATCAGACCACCTGGTGCTTTGCCGGAAAAAGAATTCTTGAAAAGATGCATAAAATGTGGTGAGTGTATGAAGGTTTGCATTACTAACGGACTGCAGCCTACTCTTATGGAAGCAGGCCTTGAGGGGATTTGGTCACCGGTCCTGGTCCCGAGGCTGGGATATTGTGAATACCGATGCACACTTTGCGGACAGGTATGTCCCACAGGGGCTATTCAGACACTTTCAATTGAAAAGAAAATCGATGTCAAGATCGGTCTTGCAATGATTGACAAGGGCCGATGTTTACCCTATGCCCATGCAACACCCTGTATCGTATGTGAGGAAGTATGTCCCACTTCAAAAAAAGCTGTGTGGCTTCAAAAGGCAGCTGTAAAAAACCGTCGAGGTGATGAAATCATTGTGCAGCAGCCAAGGGTCGATCTTAAACTATGTATTGGATGCGGAATATGCGAAGCAAAATGTCCTGTAAAAAACCGTCCCGCAATTTATGTGACAAGTACTGGAGAATCAAGGTCGCTCGATAATAGATTACTACTCAATCAGTAAGTGCTGGATTTAAGAACATTACTTTGTTCTTGATAACTTATTCATAACATGTTTTAATATAATTTCAAGCGATAAAGATCTCGTATCTGATATTCATTGTATTTTCTCTATATTCATACATTGGTTAGACCGCTGCCTTCCCCCTGACAATGAATGTGCTCTATTTGTTCTGAAATTAAAATGCATACGCGTACCGCCATTTCTCGAATCGGGACACTGGCAGTTAATATCATTACTTTTCATCATTCACACAAATTGCACATGAGAATTAGACTCGACATAAAACTTGGCATGCTTTTCCTGATCATTATTTTAATGGTCGCAGCATTGTCCTATTACTCAGTTTCAAGTTTAAAAGGATATGAAGAGTTCGTCGAGACAACAGTTACATCAAAGGACATTAAGGGTGTACTCGAACCCGTGCTAATTGTCAAACACCGGGTATTTGCAGCTGCATTAATTCTCATTGTTACAACAATCTTTATAGCATTGATAACATCACGATTTATCAGTGGCTCCATCTTGAGACTGACTCAAGGTACTATTGCTGTTGGGAAGGGGGACCTTGACCATAAGATTCCAATTGACGGCAATGACGAAATCGGAGACCTTGCAGCTGCCTTTAATCAAATGACATTCAATTTAAAGGAAATTACAGCTTCACGTGATGAGTTAAATAAAGAGGTTTTTCAAAGAAGAAGAATGGAGGAAGAATTAAGGTCCCACCATGAAAAGCTGTTGGAGATGGTTGCTGAAAGGACTATTGGCCTTCAACAGGTCAATGAAGAACTGGAAACGGAAATTGCGGAACGAACAAAGGCGGAAAAGGAAGCCCGCATGATGGCACTATTTGCTGAACTAAATCCTTCACCTGTTCTCAGGTTCGGCATTAATGGCAATATTATTATTGCCAACAAAGCGGCAGCTTCACTACTTGACAGTGAGATTCTACAGGAGAAACCGATTACTGATGTGCTGCCTGATCTCGCAGGAATTGATTTTTCATCTTGCATACATAATAGCTCTATTTTTTCTCACGTTGTCCGGAAAGGAGATCTTTTTTATCACTTTATATTTAAAGGTATCTCTGACATGAATTTCGGGCAGGCATACGGTACGGATATTACTGAACAAAAACTGGCTGAAGCCGATTCTATGAGAGTCAGTCATCTTGCATCGCTTGGAGAGCTGGCTGCAGGAGTGGCGCACGAAATCAACAATCCAATCAACGGCATAATTAATCTTGCTCAAATAATAGTAAATACCTCTTTACCGGGCAACAAAGAACATGACCTTGCATTGAGAATAATTAAAGAAGGTGACCGCATAGCTACTATTGTCAATGGTCTTCTGTCATTTGCACGCACAGGGGAAAAAGGGAAATACCCTGTGCCAGTATCAGAAATCATAAGTGATACCATGATTCTTACAGCAAGTCTGCTTCGCAAGGAAGGGATAATTATTCAAATTGAATGTCCATCTCAACTCCCTCTTATTGTAGCCAAACCTCATCAGATTGAACAGGTTTTTCTGAATTTGATAAGCAATGCACGTTATGCACTTAATAAAAAATACTCGTTCACTAATCCTGATAAATCTCTTCATATTTCCTGTGAAGAATCACTTGATGAAAACGGCCTATTTGTCAGGGTTGTTATTTATGACAAAGGTATAGGGATTCCAGCGGATATCATGGACAAAATACTAAACCCTTTCTTTTCTACAAAAACAGCAGACAAGGGTACCGGTTTAGGGTTGAGTATTAGTCATGGAATCATTTCTGATCATGGAGGCAGATTACGGTTTGAAAGCAGAGAAGGTGAGTATACAAAGGTTATTGTAGAGCTGCCAGCTGTTTAATCCTGATGGCCATATTCATAAGTCAAAACAATGGTATAGCTATGATATAATATATGGTAGCATGAGGGCCATTAAGCATGAAATTTAATAATGTAATAAACGATATAGCAAATTATTCTCAGCTCAATCCTCTGGCTGCGGTATCTGCTGCAATCATTCTTGTTTTCCTGTTGTTCTGGCGTCCAAAAATATTCTTCATACTGTTAGGATTAGGAATAGCCGCAATCGGTGTAGTGCATCTTTTTGAACGTTTGTCTGAGACAGGGTTATGACATACCCAAAGACCATACTTCAACTAAATATATTTAACATGTTCACTTAATCAGGAGGTTGTCATGATAGAAAAAATCACTGATATTTTCAAGAGCAAGGAAAAAACATTTTCATTTGAGTTTTTCCCTCCCAAGACTCCAAAGGGAGTAGAAAATCTTTATAAGACAATTGCGGATCTGAATGAACTCGGCCCTGACTTTGTGTCTGTCACATATGGCGCCGGAGGATCGTCCCGTGGAGCGACCATGGATATATGCAGTGAAATTCAAAAGAGACACTCAGTCCCCGTAATGCATCACTTCACCTGTGTAGGACATTCACAGAAAGAGCTGCTGAGTATTATAGGTCAGATGAAAGAGAGGAACATCAAAAACATACTTGCATTAAGAGGTGACACTCCACAGGGTATAGACGACTGGAAGCCAGCTGAAGATGAGCTTGAGTATTGTTATCAATTAAATGACCTTATCCGCAGCACATACGGCGATTTTTTCAGCATAGGTGTAGCAGGCTTTCCTGAAGGTCACATCAATTGTCCTGACAAAGCAACAGACAGCAAGTACTTAAAGATGAAAATTGATCACGGCGGTGAATTTGTCGCCACTCAGTTATTTTTTGATAATTCTGTATATTCAGAATATCTTGACCGGTTAAATTCCGTGGACGTTAATGTTAGAGTTATTCCCGGCATCCTGCCAATTACCAGCTATGAAGGCCTGATAAAGTTCTGCAATATATGTGGAACATCAATAACTGAGGAGATTCACGACATTTTCAAACCTTTAAGCGGGGATGATGACGCAACAAGAGAGGCAGGGATTGATTTTGCCGTTAAACAATGCAATGATCTGCTTAAACGAGGTGCGCCGGGTATCCACTTTTTTTCGCTAAATAAAGTGGAGCCTACAAAAGAAATCTGGAAGCGGCTTGGTCTTTAATCCCGAGTAATGCCGGAACCGGTAGAAACATTCTACCGGGCAGCTTCAAAAAACAGTTCAATTATCAGCGGACAATAATTCTGCGCTAATAGCCCTTTTTTGCCTGAATTGTATGTTAATGGTCTTGATTCATCTAGTGCTTTTCCATATAATTACTCTGTTGACCGATTTCCATAATCACTCTATAAACTATATGCTGTACCTTTATTAGGAAATGATTAAAACCAGAGTTTGCGTATTCATTATGTCTATAGTTATCCTGGCCGCTTCAATTCAGGGATGCGATTATTTCATTAAAAAACCTACCGAACCGTCTATTGAACCACTGTCTTTAAATATGATTACATCATATAACTGGATTGATGACTTGCAGTATCAAGGATTAGAGAGGGCAATACAGCAATCCATAAAATACTATAACAAACTCCCGCCGACTTACACTTTCTCCTATGGCGGGCTAACCTATTCACCGGCTGAAATGGCAGCTTCACTTAATCTGTTTTTAGACATTACAAAGAGCTATGACAACAGTGAAATCAAAAAACAATTGCATGACAAATTTCATTTCTATGAAAGTAAAAATGAAGAGGGCAATACCCTGTTTACGGGATACTATGAACCTGTACTCAGTGGAAGCCTTTTGCCTGAAGGTGATTTTACAGAACCTGTTTATGAAACCCCTTCAGACTTAATACAGGTTGACCTTTCCCTTTTTGCTGATCAATGGAAAAGCGGGAAAGTTGTCGGCCGTCTGGAAGATAACAGACTCGTCCCATATGATTCGAGAGAGGAGATTGTGTACTTAAAGTCTCTTTCCGGACGTGCAGAGCCAATTGCTTATGTAAATGGGGTCGAATTATTTTTTCTACAGATACAGGGGTCAGGTTTGATACGTCTCAAGGATGACAGCATTATCAGGGTCAACTATGCATCTAAAAACGGACGGCCTTACAAGTCCATCGGTGCATTTCTTAGTGAAAGGATTCCTCAGGAGAGCATGTCATTACAGGGAATAAAAAAATACTTGTACAGTCATCCTAATGAAGTACGAGAGATTCTGAGCCATAATGAGAGTTATATTTTCTTCAGGGTAGTTGATGAAGGTCCCCTGGGTAATATTAATGTTCCGTTAACTGCCAGCCGCTCTATTGCAATGGACAGCAGAATTGTCCCGAAAGGTGGACTTGCTTATATAGATACTGAAATCCCTGTCTTTAAAAACGGCAGTATATCAAAATGGATAAAAATAAAAAGGTTTGTACTTGTACAGGATACAGGTTCGGCAATACGTGAGCACGGTCGGGTTGATTTATTTATAGGAAGCGGTAATGACGCAGGGATGATTGCCGGCAGCATTAAGAACAGCGGGAGATCATTTCTTATTATAGCCCGTAAAGAATTTCTGAACAAACCCTCAACTTATTACAGCAATTAGCAATTCAATCTCTATCTGACCTCTCCAGATGTAACCCTCATTAATATTCCTCAATCAATACAATTCTCATTAAGCATATTAATAAATTGATTAACCCTTTTTAGTAGACAACCGGCCTGTTTAGTGATAAATAGAGTTAAGGAGGATGTAATATGATAAAGAGCAATAATACTAATATTAAAAAACAATATCTAAAGTCAAAACCACTATGTAAAGTAACTTTCAAACTACCTAAAGAAGCTGTACAGGGAGCAGAAACAGTAACCATTGTAGGAG
The DNA here is from genome assembly GCA_003354025.1 of Nitrospirota bacterium. GTDB lineage: Bacteria > Nitrospirota > Thermodesulfovibrionia > UBA6902 > UBA6902 > Glo-13. The sequence goes on along the minus strand of PIVU01000081.1, from coordinate 6,477 downwards.
ACTTTAATAAATGGAACGTTACTCAAACTCCCATGAGGAAATTAAAAAACGGCAGTTTCACACTTACTCTTGAGCTTCCCTGCGACAGGGAGTTTAATTTTCGCTATTTAATAGATGCAAACAGGTGGGAGAACGACTGGTTTGCAGATAAGTACGTTCCAAATGATTTCGGAGAAGAGAATTCGGTTATTGCTCTTTAAAGAGAAACAGGGATGATACTGGCGAATGTCTTCATCATTGTCAGTATCATTCAATTTTTATTATCAATCCAGATAATGCTTGAACCATCCCCGGGGAATGAAGACAGACGGCGCCTACATTACAGGTTCTCATATCACTTTACTTTCACATTTTTATCAGATTGAATTGCAAGGAGATCAGCCAATATTTTTCGGCACCCTGAATGGGATTGCAAACTAATTAATAGGTGATATACTTATAATGATTATTAAAAAGAACTGAAATTCACGGAGGTAATGTATTATGAATAAGCTTTATAAATTAACTTTACTCCTATTAATAAGTATATGCGCTTTTTCTCTAACAACATCAGAACTGCATGGTGATCAAATTGAAAAGCTGACAGGTTGGAACTTTGCAAAACTGGCACGGGGAGGCATTTTATATGACAACTGGGTTAGTGAACTGGGTGTTGAAATAAAGAAAACCCATCCCTCATATCCGGCTGAAGGCAAAAAGAAGGGGGCTGCTACATGGCGCTGTAAGGAATGCCACGGCTGGGATTATAAAGGTGAAGCAGGTGCATATAGAAAAGGCAGCCATCATACCGGAATAGTCGGTATCCGCGCATATGCGAACCAGGATCCTGATATTATAATAAAAATATTACTTAATAAAACACATGCATACAAGAATATTGTTCCAGAGGAAGAATTGGAGGCAATTACTTTTTTTGTTTCCTATGGTCAAGTTGACATGGATTTATATATAGATAGAAGTACGAATAAAAGCATCGGTGATAATTCAAATGGAGGACGCATATATCTGGCAACCTGTGTAAAATGCCATGGAGCAGATGGAAAGGAAATCAATTTCAAATCTGCCGATAAACCTGTGTATATCGGTACTGCATCCAATAAAAACCCCTGGGAAACACTACATAAAATCAGGTGGGGGCATCCAGGGTCACAAATGATATCCTTACTATTTTTAAATCTGAAGGAGCAGCTGGATGTGCTGTCTTTTTGTCAGTCACTTCCTGAAAAATAGTAAGCTTCATTATCGGTGAAGTTATTTCAGGTAGCTATGCACTATTGTGTCGAATTAGTTTACACAGTGTAAGCGATATATCATGTTTCCTTATCAATTCCTCTCTGTATTAACTCTAGTAAAGTCTATTTTCCATATAGTTATGAGTTTTTAAGAACTGGCACAGTTATTGCGAATAATCAATTATCTAATTGCATCCAAATTTTGACTAAAAGTGAATACTATGAAAATTACTGGAATAATTACAGTTATTGCGACTTTTTTTGTTTTAATGGGTTGTGCGTCCACCCATAATTTCCAGAAAGCAGAAGAGTTCGTGAACCAGGGAACAATTCATGCGGACAAAGGCGATTATATCCTTGCAATAGATAATTATAATGAAGCTATCAAATATGCTCCGACTTATGCCAAAGCATACAACAGCAAGGGGAATATATTGTTTATGGAAGGAAAATACCAGCTGGCAATTCATGAATACAGTAAGGCTGTTAAGATCGAGCCTTCTTATGCAAAAGCATACAATAATAAGGGATTTGCTCTGTTTGAGCAGGAGAAATATGATAAGGCAATAAAGGAATTCAGCCGGGCTATAACTTACAACCCCAAGTATGCCAAGGCATATAACAATCGAGGTCTCGTTCACTTTGCAAAAGGCCAGTATGACAGGGCCATAGTTGATTATAATATGGCAATTAATCTTGATCCGGCTCTTGCAAAACCCTATGATAACAGGGGAGCAATATACATGATAACAGGTGATGTTGATAGGGCATGTTCTGACTTTATCAGGGCCTGTGAACTTGGCGAATGCTCCACCTTTGACTGGATGAAAGGCAGTGGATACTGTGATCTGGAATTTATTGCTTTTCTTGGCTCAAACATTAGTTCATAACCTGTAATATTCAGACCCTGCAGCAGCTTCCTAACTTCCACTATGATATACACATAATAATCCTGTATTTTTTCCAGTCAAGTCTTATTTAGCCTGCTAAATACGCACACAGTTCAATATATTTCTAATTCTATTCAGTTTTATTTCAAATGTACCGATATAAATATGTCGACGTATGTCTTTGTGTATTTAGATAAGAAGGGATAGGCCTCCGTTTATACATGAATTTTGCAACAACAAAAGACACACACTCTAAATCCGGCCATGCCGGTATTAGTCAGCCAGAGATCATTGGCAAGAGTAACTTAACCAGTCCGCTTAAGTTTATTCTCAGAATAGTAGCTGCTGTGATAGCCTTTGAACTGGCTGCATCTGTAATAACTCTTCTCCTGGACCCGGCATCACTTTTCCATGCTCTTATCATTAACTTAGTGATATTAGTTGTCATGCTGGTTCCAGCCTGCTATTGGATTATTGGTAAATCTCAGCATCCTTCATCCACTATGCAACTTAGATTAAAGGGAGTTAGTTCTGACCCTGGTCAACTGTTGAAAAGTTCTGCCGAAAGTGTAGGCCTCAAAAGCAAAACAATCAGAAAGTCAGATGATAAGATACATTACGGCGAGCTGGAGCAGTCCAGAGAAATGTTAATGCAGGCCAAACAGGACTGGGAATTCACCTTTGATACAATTCCAGATGCTATTACAATACATGACAGAAATTACAATATCATACGAGCTAATAAAGCAGCCAGAAGTGTATTGAAAATACCCTCTATCACAAACGAACGTTCAGTTAAATGCTATAAATATTATCATTCAACAGACAGCCCCCCTGAAGGCTGTCCGTCATGTAAGTGTATTGAGTCGGAAGAACTGGTCAGTTTTGAAGTATTTGAGCCTCACCTGGAACTATACCTCGAAATAATGGCAATGCCAAGATATAACAACAGCGGTGACTTTATTGGAATAATTCACATTGCCAAAGACATTTCCTATAAAAAGGAAACTGAACAAACAATTCAGGAGCAAATCAAGCGGTTAAGCATAGCAAATTTTATAGATAAGGCGATAGCAGCTAATCTTAATCTGAACTCAATCCTTCATATACTGACTGACCTGATAAAGCGACACCTCGGCATCGATGCTGCGAATGTACTGCTCTATGACCGTGACAAAAGACTGCTCCATTTTGTGGCAGGCAAGGGATTCCGGTCAGATGCTCTTAAGTATACTAAACTGAACCTGGGCGAAAGCATTGCCGGGCGGTGTGCTTTAGAGAGAAAGAGTATATTCGTTAAGGACATCCGGGAGGAAAATCTCGGCTTTGAACGCTCAAAGGATTTTTCCAAGGAAAACTTCATTTCTTATATATCGGTGCCACTAATTGCTAAAGATGAAATCAAAGGAGTTCTTGAACTTTTTAACAGGTCTGAACTTGTTGCCGAACCCCAGTGGCTTGATTTTCTTGACAACATCGCCAACCAGGCTGCCATAGCAATTGATAATGCCTCCATGTTTGAAGACCTTCAGCAATCAAAAAATGAACTTGTACTGGCCTACGACAGCACAATAGCAGGATGGTCTCATGCCCTGGACATGAAAGATAAGGAGACGGAAGGGCACTCAAGAAGAGTTGCAGAGATGACAGTAAAAATGGCCAGGGAGATCGGTATTGAGGGTGAAGAGCTTGAACATATTAACAGGGGCGCCTACTTGCATGATATAGGAAAAATGGCCATCCCTGACAATATCCTTCTAAAACCAGGGAAGCTTACTGCTGAAGAAAGGGATGTAATAGAGCTTCATACTATTCATGCCCGAGATATGCTTAAGGAAATCAAATATCTCGAACCTGCAATGGATATTCCGCTTTATCACCATGAAAAATGGAATGGGACCGGATATCCTTTAGGCACCAAGAGCGACAAGATACCCCTGGCTGCAAGGATTTTTGCTATAGTCGATGTCTGGGACGCACTTTCATCAGACAGGCCATACAGAAAGGCCTGGCCGGAAGAAAAAGTAATTGATTATATTCGTTCAGAGGCAGGAACGCATTTTGACCCGGAGATGGTTGAAGTATTCATGAAAGTACTTGGCAGAGGCGAAGTCCTCTCTAATGCCGGGACTTAATTGTTAACCAAGTCTGGTTAATGCACGTGACACCATTTCACCAACAGATACTTCCTTTAAACAACCGTCATCGTAGAACAGCACTTTACCCTTATCACTACTAATCCCTTCCAGCCGGAACTTCGCTCCAATAGCACCAAGCTCTCCCAGCGCATAGACGGCATAACCGCGAATGCTGTCAGTCTCAGAGTTTAAGTAGGGTAAAATTATCGGAATAGCATAGGATATCATTTCATCATTAATTTTCCCTATTCTGCCAGTTGCTCTTAAAGCTCCAGCAGTGAGCATGTTTTCATAATGAAATGAGAGTATTATAGGCGCAATGTCAGCACACAATTCAGGATTATTTTTTACAATTTCACCAAGCATCTCGGGAGCGCTCCATCCGATACCGCCGGACTCGTCTCTCAGCATCCATAGTAAACGTCCCACTATATTGCGGACAGTTTCAGGGTCATCACCGGCAATTTGCTTTGTTAATATGCCGATGGCTTCAATAGCCCGCCATGATAGCTCAGTCTCTTTGTTGTATGAAAGTGAAATCAGGACGTTAACTTTTTTGAAATGGGAGGCATTAAGGTCTGACAACTCCTGGTATGACCGTTTTTCAAGTAATTCAATTATGTTCTTTTTTATAGGTAGCACTATACAGTTATCACAAGTTCAATTTCCGGCATTCTTTCGTCAAAAGCAACTCCGACACAGTTTGTTTCACATTCTGCACAAGCACCTGAACATCTAACAACTACCGTATTGCCTTTTATTTCTACAAGCTCAACAAAACTGTTATGGGCTTCCAGAAGCCAGTTAAGATTATGCAGGACTTCATCAACTCTTTTTGCAATATCGTTCATATATATTGAGAAATCAATTATTGAGATTTCTGAATTACCAGAGTTCCATATTTGTCGTGTAAGTTAACGGCAATTGCCTGCACTTTTAAAATCGTGAAGAAATATCTTAACAATAAAAGTTATATGAAGGGAAGCCCTAATAACATAATACAATTAACTCAATTAAAGGAAAGTATTATTTGAAATTTTCGTGATATTCTTTTACTTTTTCAGCAAAATTCTTCGCGAACTCGTAACATTCATTTTCATCTTCCATAGACGGCCTTGAATTTACCTGCATCCCTGGTTCAACAAGTTCAAGCTTCATCTTCTTGAATTCTTCATAGGCGTCCTTCACGGCGCCGCCGCCCCAGCCATAGCTCCCGAATGCTCCCATAATCCTGTTTTTAGGACGAAGTCCCCGAAGGTGTGTAAGTAACTCAGCAACTGAAGGGAAAAGGATATTGTTAAGAGTAGGACTGCCGATAAGACATCCCCTTGACTTCCAGAATTCTTTTATTGCTATGCTCATGGGAGTATTGCGCAATTTAATAACTTTGCATTTAACTCCAGCGTCGATGATCCCCTGCATTAGAGGAATAGTCATTCTCTCGGTGCTGTGCCACATTGTGTCATATATTATTACAACGCTCAGTTCAGCTTTTCCATTTGCAAGATCAAGATACTTCTGGATAATACTGCCAGGATCATTTCTCCAGATGATACCGTGGTCAGGAGCAATCATATCTATTTCAAGACCGAGCTTCTGCACTTCTGCAATCTTCGATTTAATTAATTGTCCAAATGGCATAAGGATATTTGCATAGTAATCAATTACTGCATCATCAAGCTCTGTACGCGATGCGCATTCAATAAACTCATCGTCATATCGTGCTGATGTTGCAAGGTGCTGTCCGAATGCATCCTGCGAAATAAGGAGCTTCGCCTCATTCACGTAGGTCATCATGGAATCAGGCCAGTGAAGCATCGGTGTTTCCAGAAAGGTTAGAGTATACTTTCCAGTGCTTAATGTGTGACCGGTTTTAACAATTTCGAATTTCCACCGGGAAGTATCAAATTGCCTGTCCAGTCCTTTCTTGCCTTTGTCTGTTATATATATTGTTGCATCAGGACACAAAGACATAATCTTGTCAAGACTGCTCACATGGTCAGGCTCGATATGATTAATAATTATATTTTTGATTTTCGAAGGGTCTGTCAGGGTCTTGATGTTTTTTAGTGTATGTCGTGAAAAGTCCTGCTTAACTGTATCAACAAGCGTGATCTGTTCGTCCATTATTAAATAATTATTATATGTTGTGCCGTGAGGCGTTATATAACCATGAAAATCTCTTACAGCCCAGTCAATAGCACCAACCCAATGAAT
>PIVU01000286.1 GCA_003354025.1 Nitrospirota bacterium | reverse complement strand
CCTTTATGTTACCCTTTGGAATCTTTCTGAACACATTCATCTATTATAGAAATATCTTCCCGCACCATAATTTTTACCGGGATACTTGAGAAAGGAGTTGTTCATTGTCTGAAGAAGTTCTGGTTTTGAAAAACAGTCTGCTCGATTCATATATTCAGGGCCGCAGCGGCTGCTTAATTAAAGATGACACAGACCATCTGTACAATAAAATGCTTAATAGTCATTCATTTATGCCTAGAAAAGAAGCTGAGTACAACTTTGAACACAAACAGATCATACCTTATGTAGTTGTGCATCATAAAGATAACTATCTGCTATTGCAGAGGACTTCAAATCAGTCTGAAAAGAGGCTGCACAATAAATATTCTCTCGGTATCGGAGGCCACATTAATCCTGTCGAGGCATTGCAGTACGAGAACATTATCGTTGACAGCATGTACAGAGAATTAAATGAAGAAGTCCAGGTCAATGACCATGGCACGCTTAAGTTTGCTGGAGTAATCAATGATGACAGCAACAGCGTGAGCAAAGTACACCTTGGTCTGCTGTATATACTAGAAGTTCTTTCGCCTGAATTCGAAGTACTGGAAAAGGACAAGATGACAGCTCAATGGGTTAGTGAAAATGACCTGCATGAGTACTACGACAGATTTGAGACATGGTCTCAGATTGTTTATGATGACTATGTAAAGAGTAAGGAAGGGTCCAAGGATTCAAGGGTTCTAGGGGTCAAGTGAAAATGGATCCAAAAGAACGCATTATTCTGGCTCTTGATGTACCTGGATATAATGAAGCTATTGAAACCGCCAAAAAGTTTCAGGAGCACATAGATGTCTTCAAGGTCGGCCTTGAGTTATTTACTTCTGCCGGACCTAAAGTAGTTGAAGATATTCAGGCATTGGGGAAAAAGATATTTCTGGACCTCAAGTTTCATGATATCCCCAACACTACTTCCAAATCCGCCCTTGCAGCAGCGCGGCTCGGTGTCTTCATGTTTAATGTGCATACAATGGGCGGCTTTGATATGATGAAGCGGACAGCCGATGACCTGAGAGAGTTTTGTATTAAAGAAAATGTAGACAGGCCCAAGCTTATCGGAGTGACACTATTAACGAGTATTGACCAAAATGCTTTACGAGATGAACTAACAGTGAGTGTTGGGATAAACACGCAGGTAAAACACCTCGCAGGAATGGCGCAGAGGGCGGGCCTTGACGGAGTTGTTGCTTCACCCGAGAATGCCGAAATGTTACGTGGCCACTTCGGGAAAGGTTTCATGATAGTCACACCAGGCGTCAGGCCGAACTGGGCTGCAGCTGATGATCAGAAAAGGATAATGACTCCCAGGAAAGCCCTTCAAAGCGGATCGGACTATCTTGTGATTGGAAGAGCTATTACAGCACAGCCGGACCCTATCAGCGCATTAAAAAGAATCCATGAAGAAATAAAGGATTATGATTAAGTAGAAAAGAAATCCCAAAGCCCGAACATCAAATTCCAATAATCCCAATTCCACTAATAAAAAATAAAATGTTACAATTTCATGCACCTTTTATTCACTTTGATTCATTTGTTAGATGAAAAATATCCTGCCAGGTAAAGAAACATTTATATCAAATGCCGGAGAGGGCATAATCATCCCCGTTTATGCGGAACTGCCTTACATTTCCCCTCAGCTCATATATGAATCACTTAAATCACCTTACAGCTTTTTATTCGAGAGCATTAAAGGGCCTGATAAAATTGCACGATACTCTTTTATAGGCTCGCAACCATTTTTTACGATCAAGGTCAAAGACGGGACAGTAGAGATTAATCAGAACGGAAAGCCTGTTAAATCCAAAAACCCTCTCAAAGTAATGAAGGACCTTTTAAGTACATATCGAGTTCAAAAACAGGATGGACTTCCTCCATTTATCGGAGGAGCTGCCGGGATGATCAGCTATGACTTTGTTCACTATTTTGAACGTCTGCCAAAAACCGCCATTGATGATCTCAATATCCCGGACGCACATTTTATGTTTGTTGATACTGTTATTGCTGTTGACCGTAAGCTCCGGAAGACGCTTATCATTGCATGTCCCGGCGCAGAAGATATTGTTAATGGTGCTGATAATAGTACGGAACCGGACTGGAGTGATGCATTCGACAAAGCTTCAAGTAACATTGATCAACTAAGCAACAGGATCACTTCCTATATGCCCCCGGAAGAAGACAGTGAAAAGGACCTTAAGTCACCCATTAAGATTCATCATGAAATGGGTCAGCAGAGATATATGGATATCGTAGCAAGAACAAAGGAATACATAAAAGCAGGTGATATTTTTCAGGCAAACCTGTCCCAGAGGGTTTCGGCAAATATCGGAGATACGCCTGCATGGGAAATATACAAATTACTCAGCAGCATCAACCCTTCTCCATTCGCAGCATATCTCGACATGGAGGATTATATAATTGCAAGCTCATCACCGGAAAGACTGGTGAGGGTGTCCGACAATATAGTTGAGACCCGCCCTATTGCAGGAACACGACCGCGGGGACAGGATGCGGAAGGCGACAGTCAAATGAGAGCCGAGCTGCTACTAAATGAAAAAGAGCGGGCCGAACATCTCATGCTCATCGACCTGGAGAGGAACGACCTTGGAAGAATATCGGATTACAGCACGGTGGACGTTGACGAATTAATGATAACAGAGGAGTATTCCCATGTTATACATATAGTTTCCAATGTCAAAGGAACTCTTGCCAGGGGGATGGACTGTTTTGATGTAATAAGGGCTACCTTCCCGGGCGGTACAATAACCGGAGTGCCTAAGGTGCGCTGCATGGAAATAATTGACGAACTGGAACCGGTAGTGCGCGGGCCATATACGGGATCTGTAGGTTATATCAGCTTTAACGGTGACATGGACCTGAATATTATTATCCGTACTTTCGTAATTAAAGACAGGGTTGCTTATGTACAGGCAGGTGCGGGGATTGTTGCGGATTCTGATCCGGAGAAGGAATATTATGAAACATTAAAAAAGGCTGAGGCGCTTATTAAAACTTTGGAGATTTTATAATTTATTTTTATTTAAAAGGGGCAGAGCCCCATTTCAATGAACCCCCTACTTCTTAACAAACAAATAAACCGCAAACCCCGCCAACACCATCGCAAATATTTTTTTAAAGCTATCTATCGAAACATTCTCAAGCAGCCGGGCCCCTATCTGAGCTCCAATAATCCCCCCAAGCCCCAGAAGGATCCCGTATTTAATATCTACATTAGCAAGCCGATGATGAGCAACCAGCGCTGAAACAGCTATAACAAAGATGCCAAGAAAGGAGGTGCCTACTGCTTTCTGGGC
>PIVU01000565.1 GCA_003354025.1 Nitrospirota bacterium | reverse complement strand
TACAACTCGCTCTGCATTTACGCGCGATGCATTGCGGGATGCGGTCCAACAATACAACATTCGTCGTCTTGAAATGAAGCACCGCAAAGGCTACGCCGATCACCCTGTCAATAAAGAGGAGTTCAGTGTCTGGGAAAAAGAGCAGAATTGGGGGGATGAATGAAGAGGGGCGAGATCAGATGGTACAAATTCAAGGCTCCTGATAAGAAGCGGCCGGTGTTGATTTTAACCCGAGATTCTATTCTGGATTATCTTGGAGAAGTCACTGTGGCCCCAATTACCACGACCGTTCGGGATATACCAAGCGAAGTATTCCTCTCTAAACATGACGGGATGATAAAGGATTGTGCTATAAACCTGGATCATATTCAAACGGTACCAAAAGGAAAAATTGGATCGCTAATAACAACACTGTCAGCGGATAAATTACAACAGGTGAGCGAGGCTATACAATTTGCGTTGAATCTATAACGAGATAACAATGGCATGAAGTAGGACGGGCTGTATCCAGCGGTTTCAACCGTTCTGTCCGGTCGAACTGCCGTATCTATATCAAAGTTCTATGTCCGTATTCGCCCGCCTCTTATGCCCAACGAACCCCGCGGTAAACGAGTGGGTTAGGCAACATTTATGATTCAGAGCTCCTGTTTACTTTTTTTTTCTTAAATTATTCCACGGCTAATAAGAAAAAATCATTATTAATATAATCAATTAAGATGAAATTCGGGATTGAGAGCAGGCTCTCCATCCTTACCTCCCTTAAAAGTCAATTATTAATTGATACTAGTCAAAGAAGTACTATGAGTAGTAATA
>PIVU01000564.1 GCA_003354025.1 Nitrospirota bacterium | reverse complement strand
TTTTTCTCCAAAAAAGACCGCACTAAGTTCTATTTACTTCTTCAGGAAGGTATTGAAAGATTTGGGCATCGTATCCATGCATTTTGCTTGATGACCAACCATATACACCTGGTAGTCCAGGTTGGTGACATCCCTCTTTCAAAGATCATGCAGAATGTCACTTTCCGTTACACACGGTGTGTTAATTCACGCAAGAAACAAATTGGGCATTTATTCCAGGGCCGCTACAAAGCTATTCTGGTGGATGCCGATAATTATCTTTTGGAGTTGGTCCGTTATCTCCATAATAACCCGGTCCGGGCTAAAATAACCGAAACAGCAGACCAATACACCTTCAGCAGCCACCAGGCCTACCTCGGAAAAAGCACACTGCCTTGGCTGACCACTGACCAGTTGTTAGCCCAGTTTGCCAAACAGAAAAAAAGAGCAATAAAATTATATCATGATTTTATTATGAAAGGATCTGCGGAAAATCACCGCCAAGAGTTTTACAGAGGTCTTCATGAGGGCCGCATTTTAGGAGATGAGCGTTTCAGTGAGAAAGCGCTTGTAAAAGCTGCTGAGAAATACTCAAAGAAACTGCTAATGGAAGATGTTGTTGAAGCTGTGTGTGCCTTTTATAATATTACTATTGATATCCTCGCGGAACCCGGCAAGGAACGCCCAGCTTCTGAAGCAAGGGCAGTTACTTCCCTACTTGTCCAGGAAAATGACAATCTTAAACTTACCGCACTTGAAAATTACTTGAAACGGGATTTGTCGACCTTGAGCCAGGCAGCCAACAGATTACGAAAACGTGCAGTAAAAGATAAAA
>PIVU01000285.1 GCA_003354025.1 Nitrospirota bacterium | reverse complement strand
AATATTCTTATTTTACCGAATTCGCCGTCATAGCCGGGTGCGATATATATATCCCCGGATCGCATTTTCGATATTGCTTTTCTGAGAAGAGGGGAGGAGTGTTTTTCAATATCGCTCAGTTTTGCATCAAGAAGAACATGGAATTCGTTGCCCACTCCGGTCAGCAGGCCCATATACTCCCGCGCAACTCTTTTGCTGCTTACGCCTACTTTTACTACCTCTGAAATGATTTCAGGGAGAGGTATGATTGAATGAAACTCAGGCGCACCCTTGGGTCTGTATCCATTTTCACGGTCTGCGAGCTTTGCGACTCTGTGCATAACTCCGACTGTAACTTTTTTGCCGCATTGGGGACAAAGGTAATTATTTGAGATTGTCTCATCGGGAGTCATGCTGACATTGCAATTACGGTGGCCGTCGTAGTGGTATTTCCCCTCTTCAGGAAAGAATTCAATCGTTCCTTTAAAGCCTTTGCCGGTTTTTACTGCATTCATCATTGATGTATATGAGAAGTCAGTATTAAATATATTGGCTTCACGACCTATCTTTGCAGGAGAGTGTGCATCAGAGTTGGAAATGAGAGTAATACCGTCAAGAGCCGACAGTTGCCAGTTCATCAAGGGGTCGGATGACAATCCGGTTTCTATTGCATAAATATGTGGAGTAAGATCTTCGTAACACTCTTCAAGACTGTCAAAGCCTGATGCTGCGCCAAGTACTGAAAAATGAGGAGTCCAGGCATGTGCTGGAACCAGCATGCCCTCGGAAGAACATTCAAGAACTATTTCGAGAAGCCTCCTGGCATCAAGCCCGAGTATTGGCCTGCCGTCAGATTTCAAATTGCCGATTTTTGACAGCGACCGGCTGATTGCAGTTACATCATCAAAATCTGGAACAAATATAATTGAATGGACTTTCCTTGTTTTGCCATTTTTGCTGTATATACCGCTTATTTCAGCAGTAAGCATAAAAAACACATCAGCAATGCATGATTCCGGCACATCATCGGTGCGGAACTTCTTTTTCAGGGTAAACAGCCCGTTACCTGCAGGTTCAAGCTTTTGTTTAAGTTCCTTCTGCCATTCAGGGTGAGTAAAGTCTCCCGTGCCTATTATATTAATACCTTTAAGTTGTGCCCATTTCCACAAGTTCTCTGGAGACATCTGCTTGCTGGTAGCACGAGAATATTTAGAGTGAATGTGTAGATCTGCTATGAAATGCATTGAGAATTATAACACAGTAATAAAATAAGACCGGAAGGGCTGTTTCCAATATTCATGAGGGAGTAGAGGTCTGAGATATAGCATGCTATAGTAATAGATTAATTAAAGAAACTTAACCCATCGATTTAATTGACATAATCATGCTACCTTCGGTGAATTAACATCTTCAAGAAAGAGAAGGTGTTTTGATACATTAATATTACATCTAAGAGCGTCCATTGTTTTTTGTATTGTTCTCTTGTATTGCCCATCATCGTTCTTTTCAGTCAAATCGATTACGTAATCATCTACATGTCTTCCCAGGTTGTCTGTCAGGATCGTTATACGTGGTCTCGTCAAGAATACTTGATTATTTTCCCTTACAAGAGCAATTTCTTTTGTATCGAGCATTACTAGTGTTCCAATGGGATACAGTCCTACCATATTTACAAAGAACCTGAAAACAAGAGGATCGATTTCAGTTCCAGCATTCTCCTTTAAAATACTTAATGCCTTATGAGGCGACATTGACGTCCTGGAATATACCCTGGCAGATGTCATCGCATCATATCGATCGGCAATGCTGACTATTCTGCTGAACAGGTCCGTGTCAATGGAGCCTTCAGCTTCAGGATATCCAGACAGGTCATAATTCCTGTGATGCTCAAAGGCTACAATAGATGCCCTGGCTGTCAGGTCGTCCAGCCGGCGAATGTTTAGTATTGACATTACGCCCCGTATGGGATGTTTTTTGATCAGCCTCCACTCTTCCTCGGTCAAACTATCAGGTTTGTTCAGAATAGTATTCGGAATGTCTATTTTCCCTATATCATGAAAGAGACTTACCATGCCCAGCTCTATCAGGCTCTTTCGTGACAGGCCCATGCGCTGTCCCAGAGCAACGGAAAGGATGCTGACATTTACAGAGTGGTGGTATGTATAATCATCATAGTCCTTGATTGCTGTCATTCCCAAAAGAAAAGGCTCTTCCTGAAGCAGGTGGTTTACCATAGAGGTTACTACACGTTTCGCCCTTTTAAGGTTGACCTTTTCCCCTGTTCTAATATTCTGGACAACATCTTTTGTATGAGATACTGCATTGAAGTAGGATTTTCTTACCATGGCTTTTACATTCAGAGTTTTGCTGGATACAATTTTTTTGAACTCCTCCAGTATGAATTTGGGAGTGACTGATAAAGACTCCTTCAAATACAGGTAGGGTATTTCGTAATAAGACGATTTGGTGAAAGACAAAACAAATAGTCTTGTCTCCTCTGAAGTAACTTTGCTCTTAATTGTTACTGTTCCAAGCTCTATTTTCCTGAACTCCCTGATAAGAAAATTGATGCTCAAAACATATTGAAAGGCATATCTGACGCGACTTTCATTAAAATAGAAACAGTCACCTCTCAGGTTAAGTGAAAATGTATTTTCATAATCAAACAAATTATTTATGAGGTCTGTCAGCTTATCCAGTGACGATGTTACGGCAATGTTATTATGGCTGTGTATTTGCGCTGTACGTATGGCAATTGATAACTGATTAATGATATCAATTATCCTTTGATGGCTTTCCTGGTCTTCTCTATTCATTTTCTATTCTCTTTATGGCGCTGATTGTATGTTCCCGAAGCAGTTTGTTTTCATTTGAGTTGAATGGGTCCAGCAGGGGCAGGGCGTTTCTTGTGCCCATTAGCCCCAGGCAATATACGGCACATGATTTTAGTTCATAGAATTTAGTACCCTTCAGCAAAGATTTTCGCTTTAATATTTCAGCAAGAAATCCGTTAATATCAGAGCTCTGCCAAATTGCGAGCACTTCAAAGTATGATTTCTTTTCACTGAAAGGTTTTTCATTAAAATGTTTCCTCGATATTTCCTCAACAATAGCGCTGCTGGCTTTGGATGAGCCTATTCGTCCCAGGGCCCTGAGAGCTTCATTCCTTATTGAAACATCCTGGTCCTGAAGAAGTCTCTGAAGAAGATCGACTACACTATCACTTCCATATTCACCAATAAATCGTATAGACTCCTTCCTTACCCGCTTATCGCTATGCTTTACTGTCAGCATTATATGAGACATGACTTCAGGACACCCGATTTTTCTCATAATATGAATAGTATTTCGCACAACGTACCATCTTTCATCATACA
>PIVU01000080.1 GCA_003354025.1 Nitrospirota bacterium | reverse complement strand
GGTCCCAGTTAATAATGTCCGCATCATACTTGTCCCCTCCAGCATTACCATCAGCTCCGTATGAAATAATATCATAGTCTCCCTGCATACCCGGGCTTATATAAATGTAACTGTTGTTCCACGGATCGAGGGGCAGCGACCTTTTCTCAAGGTATCCTCCGCTCTTGTAATTCTCGGGGATTTCACCGGTCAGGGGAGCGGTGATAAGTGCCTGCAGGCCCTGCTCGGTAGAGGGATAATATCCATTATCCATTTTATAAATTCTAAGTCCTGTTTCCAGGTTCTTAATCTGGATCTTTGCCTCTGTAACTTTTGCTTCGTCTGCTCTATGCATAAGTCTGGGGGCAACAAAGGCGGCAAGTATGGAGATTATTACTATGACTACCATGAGTTCGATAAGAGTAAAGCCTGACAAATTCCCTGGTTTGTCCTGCATGACTTTATTGTGTGACTCAGGAGATGATTTTCTCATTAATATTATTCTGCTGAAGGAATGAATCATAAATAGCTTTTCCGGTTCAAGGTAATAATGTTTATCCCATCATATCATTGAGCTCGAATATAGGAAGTAGAACAGATACGATAATAAATCCGACTATTAATCCCATTGCAAGTATCAGAGAGGGCTCAAGTATGCTTACTACCCTTTGAAGTTTTCTGTCGAATTCAGATTCATAAGACTCTGAAGTTTTTATTAATATCTGGGGAAGTTTCCCGGTTTGCTCACCAGTAGAAATGATCTGCAGCAGAGTAGGGGGGAAGCCTTCCAGGCTGGATGACAGTTTTGCCCCCTGGGATACATGTTCCTGTGCAGTCAATATTCTTTGCTCAAGTACTGTGTTGCCAGTAGCTTTGGATGTTAAATGCATTGCCTTAAGTATGGGAAGTCCTCCTGACAGGAGAAATCCCATTGTCATTGAAAAACGGAGCATGTAAAGGCCCATCAGGATACCAGTTGGATCTTTAAGCAATACTCCATCAATTATCTCTTTCTTTGTCTTCAATATTCTTCTGTATAGCAGCACTAATCCTGCAGTTGAAGCCAGCATGAGCCACCAGTAATATTTAAATGCATTGCTGATCCAGATAAGAACAACGGTGATAAATGGAAGGGTGGTTGATGTATCTTCAAATATTTTTGTGATTTTGGGTATTACAAATGTAAATAGAAAAATTACAATTGCTACACTCACACATGCCATGAAAGCCGGATATACCAGTGCGGTTTTCACTTTGTTTTTTATGTTGATGTCATTTTCGAGATAATCGGCAAGCTTTAACAGGACCTCTGTCAGTTTCCCTGAATTTTCACCTGCCGTGACCATGCCTGTATAAAAGTCAGGGAATGTTTCAGGATGTGCTTCCATTGCACGCGCAAGAGTTGAGCCTCCTCCCAGACTGTCCTTGAGGTCAGTTAAAATATGTCTCCATTCACCCTTTTGTTCAGAAGAAAGGGCGCTGATTGAATCGACCAGTGGAACTCCTGAAGATACCAGTGTTGACAACCTTCGTGTCAGGTCGGCAAGAATATGGGGAGAGAGTTTTTTAGAGAGTATTTTTTTTGGGGAGGATGTTGATTCCGATACTTCTTTTGGAAAGATCCCCTGGGTCTTTATTTTTAAAACAGCATCACGCTGCCCGTCAGCTTCAATTATACCTTCGGTCTCAGTGCCTGCATTGTCATATCCTCTATATTTAAATACTGGCATAATAAAAAGGGTTCGAGGATTCAAGGGTTCGAGGGTTCAAGGGTGAAAAAAAATTCCCATATGTGAATTTATAGCACAGGGGCATCGTGATAAGGTCCCGGGTGTTTGAGAACTCCAGCACGAAAGTCGCCTTTACCCTTGACCCCTCGAACCCTTGAATCCTTGAACCCTGTTCTTTATAGTTCATTATCTTTTTGTGTGACTCTTAATATTTCTTCTATTGTAGTTACGCCATTAATGATTTTCTCAATAGAATTTGACTGAAGAGATTTGAAACCTGATTTAACAGCTTCTGATTTTATTGCCTGGGCGTCTTTTCTATCTACTATCAAGGTCCTGACTTCAGGCGTAACCTCGAGAAGTTCATATATTCCTGTTCTACCGAAGTAGCCTTTCCCAAGACATCTGTCGCACCCTTTTCCGCGGTAAAGCAGCGGGGGCTTGTAATTTCCTCCCAGATAATCCAGTTCCCGTGCTGAAGGGCTGTAAGACTCCTTGCAATATGGACAGATTACCCTTACAAGTCTCTGGGCCAGAACACATACAAGAGAAGATGCGACCAGGAAAGGTTCAATGCCCATGTCTACCAGTCTTGTAATTGCACTGGGAGCATCATTTGTGTGCAGTGTGCTAAGGACGAGATGTCCCGTCAAAGAAGCATGTACCGCGATTTCTGCAGTTTCCATGTCTCTGATTTCTCCGACCATCATAATGTCGGGGTCCTGCCTCAGAATGGAGCGTAGGCCTGCCGCAAATGTCAGTCCGATTTTCGGGTTAACATGCATTTGTCCAATACCGCTCAGCTGATACTCGACAGGATCTTCAACGGTAATGATATTCCTGTCTTCAGTGTTTAGTTTTAATAGCGAAGCGTACAGGGTTGTTGTTTTTCCTGATCCGGTAGGTCCTGTAACCAGGATGATCCCGTTTTGCCGAGTCAGGGAGTTTTCTAAACCTTTAAGTGTGGAGTCGCCAAGTCCGATCATTTCAAGGCTGATTACTCCTGCCTGACGGTCAAGCAGTCTTAGAACAGCACGTTCACCGAGGGCAGTTGGAATAATTGATACTCTAATATCTATGTCCTTGCCGCCAATAAGAAGTTTGATTCTGCCGTCCTGGGGAAGCCGTTTTTCTGCGATGTCCAGGTTGGCGATGATTTTTATTCTTGATATAAGGGCGTCATGGATGATTTTCGGCGGACTTAATACTTTGCTCAGAATTCCGTCAACCCTGAACCTGACATCAATTCCTTTTTCATAGGGCTCGATATGAATATCACTTGCCTTTTCCTTGACAGCTTCCATCAGTACAGCGTTCAGTAATCTTATAATAGGGGCTTCTTCAGTCAACTCAAGAAGGTCCTGGGGAGATTCAAATTCTGTAGCGATCATAGAGAGGTCTTCACCTTTAATGTCACCCATTACTTCATTAACACGGCTGGTCTGGCTGTAAATACGGTTGATTGCGTCTATTATTTTGCTTTCATCTGCTTCAACCGGATGAGGCATGAGGTCCATTTTTCTCGCCAGGTCTCTAAGAGCATATATGCCGCGGCTGTCAGCTACAACTCCGATAAGTTCATTGTTTGATTTCCTGAGGGGAAGAAACACATTTCCTTTAACAAATGATAGAGGAAGGTCATTGAGCAGCGAGAAATCAATGTCTTCGTCTTTTATTATGTCAAGTGTTTCCATGAGATGATAATTGAAAAAAGCTAATTGCCCCTCGCTGACTCGGGAGCAGGTGTATGCTGTAGATTTGTACTCGGAAGCTGGTTGCTCTGGATTTTCATTTTGTAATTAGGTTCAGCATATAGTACTTCATTTAATGAACCGAATTCCCTGACAGCATCCTCTACGCTGAAATTCGATGAGAGTTTAATGTGATAGACATGTATAGTACTAAAAAAAGTAATGATTGATGCTTCTCTTTGTTCGACTAATTCGAATACCCTGTCTTCAGGAACGTCTTCCTTGAATTTAACAAGAATCTCTCCCCCGGTATAAAATTTTTCCTTTTCTACAAACTCAGTATGTTTCTTCTTGGTTATCCGGGCCATATGCGGAGGATCTTTAACGATATGAGGTGAGAGAAATACCAGGAGGTTCTTCTTGTTTTTTGTTGTGGTTTTAGATTTAAAAAGCCAGCCTAATAATGGGATGTCTCCAAGTATGGGCGTCTTGGTTGTTCCATCCTCACTCCGCTCCTCCATCAGGCCGCCTATGACAACTGTGTGGCCGTCTTTGACTGAAACGGAAGTCTTGGTGGATCGTACGGTCGTAGTCGGGCCCACAGATGTCAGTACACTCTCACTTGCCTCTTTAACGGCGGATATTTCCTGGAAGATATCCAGCTTCACATAGTCTCCATCTGTTATCTGCGGGGTTATTCTGAGCACTATTCCGACATCCTGTCTTTCTATAGAACTCAGCAGTGTATTGGAAGTAGTTTCATTCCGTTCGCGTGATGATATAAACGGGACATTCTCTCCAACGACAATTTCAGCCTCTTCGTTGTCGGAAGTCATGATTTGAGGTGTTGAAAGTATATTGATTACATTGTTAAATACATTGAGACTGAATATCGCTGCAAAGCCCGGAGCAGTCAGGTTCTGCGATGAGACTGTTCCGTCAGAAGAAACGGACGTAACTGGAATGCTCATGAAGTTGCCCATACCGCCGGCTGAAAAGCCTGTCAATCCTGATACAATACTTTGAACTGCACTGGCACCGACAGTGCCTACTCCTCCTATAAAAATGGGCTCATCCTTGTGAGTAACAGCACCCCTCCATTTTGTTCCAATCTCTTTAAGCTTATCAATAGATGCCTCGACTATCATTGCTTCAACATATACCTGTTTTCTCTTCCTGTCGAGAGTTTCAATGACCTTGGCTATATTGTTGTAATCGGCGGGAGGTGCAACAATAATCAGAGAATTAGTTGACTTGTCGGGAGTGACACTCAGCACCGGAACGCCATTGGATGCGCCTTTCTTTTTGCTTTTCTTGAAATTTGATTTGTATGTTGTCTGGAGGTCCTTAACAATCCCCTGAAGAACCTGGGCAAGCTCTACAGCGTCTGCATGTTCAAGAAAATAGACATTGATTTTGGCGGGTTCTTCTTTTATTGATGGCTTGTCAATCAACTTTAGAATTGTCTCAATTTTATTTATATTGATGGCGGAGTCAACAATTAATAAAAGGTCCTGGGGACCGAAAGCCGAGATGTGGCCGTCTCTTGATATTACGGGACGCAGAAACTGAAGGGCATCATCGACTTTAATATGTTTTGTCGGCAGGAGTTTTGTTATATACCCGTCATTAATAGGCCCATCATCAAGAGAAATCCTTCCCTGCTGCTTTGCAAGAGAAGATGGGATGATTTTATATGTTTTATGACCGGACGGAATAATTGTATATCCCTTTAGTGTGAGTATGGAGGTGAATAGATTGAATGATTCCTGTATGCTTAGCTTTGTGGGCGCAATAATTGTAATTTTGCCTTTTACTCTCTCATCAAAGATGAAATTATATTCTGTTATTTCACTAATGAACTTAATTATGGAAGGGATTTCAACATCGATAAAATTGAATGCTATTTTTGAGTCGGGCTGCAGCCTGCTTGCTTTGACAAAGGATGCCGATATTAATACTGTTGTTATTACTATCATGAGGCATGCAGATAAGAGAAATTTATTTATCTTCATTAAAATTGTCCTGTTCTAACCAATTTATAATACCGGCGCATATTTAACATATATAAAAAATGTAATTTGAAATTCATTACGTGTAAACCCTTTTCTGTTAAAAACGGATATAAGTGCATAATACTTTACCTTAATTGATAACTCATTGACATATTTTTGCCGCTTCTGACTATGTCAAGATTGACTCTGTTCATTCCCTTCAGTGCGCTCATGGCCTGAATAGCTACCTCCGGGTTGGATATTTCAAGGCCATTAACTTTTAAAAGAACATCGCCATTCTTCAGTCCGAGGCTATGATATAACCCGTCCGGGATGACTTCACTAATTGCAAAACCTTCCTGTTTCCCGTCTACAAAATTGGGGAGAAGTCTAGCATCAGTTAAAATGCGCTCAGGGTTTTCAATTGATTCCTGAACACGCTTGCTGTCAAGAATATATTCTTTTTCGCTTAATCTCCTGGCAAAAGACGATTTAGATTTTTTTGCCCCCACTTTCCCTGCTTTTTTTGCCTTAGATGACATTTTATCAGATGGGATTGAAAGGGTATGGGTTACAGCTCCCTGTACAATTTCAACGTATTTTAAATTAACTTTTGTTAACTTGCCATAATTAAATACATTGTCACCAAGAAAGAAAATATCTTCTTTCCCGGCAGATGGGCCTGTGTTGTTCCTGAAAATTGCATACCCGGAGCTTTTAGATTCAACGACAGTGCCGGCCAAAACCAGATCGGTAAGGGTGCCGGGCACGGGTGCTGCTTCCCCTGTGGCTGAAAGGGCACGAAGTTTAAGAGAAGGGCCAAAGGCATTTTTTTCGAGGATGTCGGAATAATGCATTAAGCTTTTCTTCGATAATTTGCTCCGTGACTTGATTGATTTAACAGCTGCAGCAGAGTCCTCGGAACTTTTTGTAAATGATACCGATATTATGGTCCTGGTTAATAATAACGCAGCAACTGCAATAAGAACTATAAGAAGGTAGTTGGTGAATCGCAGTGTTTTTATTGTATGTTCAATCATTTTAAATAGATTAAACAATTGTCATTGACATGTCAATCAATCCTATCTATTCGTAAAGAAAGGGAAAAGGCTGCAGAAAATCTATAGATGCATGATTTTCAGATTTCACGTCTCCAAAATTCAACAGGCAGAGGCTCATCAAGGGATAAAATCCTGAAAAGTCCAGAAACAGCATGCAGTTAATTGCGAACAACCTTGTCTGATAAAGGTAAAGATGAATGCATGTATTGCCGTAATAATATATATATATTAATTAGAATCATTATATGTAGAACATGGCATACATGAAATATCAAAAAATAATACTCGCACTTGTTCTGTTTGCAGTGTGTGGTCCTATACTGAAGGGATACGCTGAACACTCAGAAAATCTGAAGGGGCCGGCATTTAGTGATGTTTCCCGGGTGCTGGAAATGCCTGACACCTGGAAACGGAAATCTATAGTCTATGAATCTATAGCCGAGGGGTCTAACATTGTTCTGAATCTTGACCAGCAGATGCATCCTGCTCTTTTGCCGATTATCAATGAATATGCTTTGAAAAATAAAATGAAGATTGCAACTAATAGCGGCAGCTGCGGGATTTCTGCCGGAGCTCTGTCAGATAAAAAAGTAGATATTGGGGGATTGTGCTGTCCTCCGGGAATTACAGATCGTCTTCCAGGATTGCGTTTTCATACAATCGGCATTTCATCGATTGCGTTCATAGTGCATCCGGACAATCCGGTTGAAAACATAACACTGGAAGAAGCCAGGAAAATCTTTACAGGTGATATTTACCGCTGGTCTGAAATTGGGTCTGAAACGGGACAAAGGGGAGGGAACAGCCCCATACAGCCTGTGGGCAGACTTCACTGTAAGCTGCGGGCCGGTCACTGGCGTCTACTTCTGGATAACGAGGATTTATTCAGTCCGGACATCATTGAAGTGGGCGCAATACCCGATGTTATTTCCCAGGTATCAAACAATACCAGGGCAATAGGATATGAGACATTATGGATGGTAAAACGCTTTGAAGAAAAGGGGAAGGTCAAAGTGCTGAAGGTCAACGGATATGGTCCGTCTGATCATAGAGCGCTTCTTACAGGCAGCTATCCGCTTTATCGCGTATATAACTTAACAACATGGGAAGGCAAAGCAGTCGCAAATCCGGAAGCTGTGAAGCTGGTTGATTATCTTATGGGCCGGGTTGAATATCTTGACGACAAGTACAGCCTTGTACCACAGTCAAAATTAAGACAGACCGGCTGGGTGTTTAAGGGCAAAGAACTTGTTGGAACGCCGGCTCTAAAAACAGGTAAATGAGAAGAAACAAAGACAGGGAAGATAATATGCAGCGTGAAGGAAAAGTCCGTCCCGCATCTCCAGCCGGAGTTATAACTAAAATTCATCAACGACTTCCGCTTCCTCTGAAAATGGTCTGTATTACTGTACTGGTTGGACTCATCATGTGGGTTGGTTATGATATTATTCAGACCCGGATTCTGAAGGGCATATTTCAGGAGCGCTTAAATGATCGTCTTGCAAAGCAGGCAATGGATGACAGGCTGAGGTTTGACCGATATGTGAAAGCACATCTGCACTCAGCAAAATTATTTGTGTCTCAGCGAAATTTCAGCAATTACATAGAAATGCAGATGTGGCCTTCAGATAAGGAAATTGAGATCAAGAAGTACAGACGCTCTCCTGCATGGTTCCCTGGATCATCTATATTAAGGACTTTTATACAGCCGCGTTTTGCACTTCTTCTGGATGCTAATGGTGAAGTGCGGGAGATTTATGGCCGCTTAACTGCTGATAACCTGCCCGGGGACCTTCTGAAGCCGACACAGAGGCTTTTAATGAAGAGTATCGGGCAGAATTATATAACAAGCCTTGACGAAAAACCTTATCTGATTGCATCGGATTATTATGTAGATGATCACGGTGGAAAGAAAGCGGTATTGATGCTGGCTTCTCCAATTGATGATGTATTCCTGACAGCGGCAACAGGATCATCAGAAGAAGGTCATATAGTTGCTCTTATAAGTGCAGGAATAGAACCTGAAATAGTTGTAAGCAGTGATACCGCTGAAATGACTGCAGGCACTCCATTGAATATGCTGTCGAATTATCTGGTGACAGGACAGGAGGTCTTTGATTATGGGGCTGCAGAGCAGGTTGTAAAACTGGTTTCATTTATATCATTAAAAGAGGTTGATGCGCTAATACAGTCTATTACTTCATCTGAGCGGAGATTAAGGATAATAGGGCTGCCCATTCTTATTGGCTCATTTGCACTTCTGATGTACTGGATTACCTGGAGAATACAGTTGCTTACACGCAGAGTTACTGACTTTTCAGAGCGTACACTTGGTGTGCATGCTCGAGATAAAAAAAAGGGAGACCAGTTATATATACTGGAAGACCGCTTCCAGCATCTGACCGAAGAAGTGCTTCAAGCGCGGGATGTTATTAAAAAGGAAGCCGAGGAGAGGCTTCTTTTTGAAAAGAAAGATATGGAGGTCAGGCAGAAAGTAAAGCAGTTGAAATTGCTGCAGTCAGTTACACAGGCTGTTGGAGTGGGTGTCATAAAAGTAGTCGGGACTCAACTGATTTCTGCAAATAAGCAGATGGAGCAGTTTGCTGATATTTGCGGCGGACTCTCAAACTTTCATATTGAGGGGGTTGGTGACCTGGAGTGCTGTTTAAAGGACAATGAGGGAGTGAAGAGGATTTTTCTCATAAGCTGTCCTGATATTTTTGAAGGTGAAAAAATATTGCTGGTCCAGGATGTAACAAAAATAAAGGAGCAGACGGCAGCCCTTGAATACCTTGCAATGCATGATACGCTGACAGACCTTCCAAACCGTGCGCTGCTGCAGGACCGGCTTCAATACGGTGTTTATGTTTCAGAGCGGGAGAAGAGGCCGCTGGCCCTCCTGATGATGGATTTGAACCGTTTTAAAGAAATCAATGATACCCTGGGCCATCATGTAGGAGACATGGTTCTTCAGGCAGTCGGAAGGCGTCTTCCCGAGGTGCTGAGGAAGTCAGATACCATTGCAAGGCTGGGAGGAGATGAATTTGCAGTTGTGCTTCCTGCTACTGATGCTGAGCAGGCTGATCAGATTGCCAGGAAGCTGTTGAGAGCACTGGAGCAGTCATTTGAAATTGAGGGACACAATCTTTATATCGGGGCAAGTATTGGAATGGTGACTTTCCCTGAACATGGAAATGATGCCAGTACGCTTATGCAGAGGGCTGATGTAGCTATGTACGTGGCAAAACATGATCAGTGCGGTCTCGCTATCTATCACCCCGATCTTGACCAGCACAGCATAGCTCAGCTTATGCTGATGAATGATTTAAGATGTGCTGTGGAAAACGAAGAACTCGAGCTTTATTTCCAGCCTAAAATAGAATGCTGCAACCGCAGAGTCTGCGGAGTGGAAGTGCTGATAAGGTGGAACCATCCTCAGCGTGGAATGATACCCCCTGATGCGTTTATAACACTTGCTGAAGCAAACGGACTGATGAAGTCCTTAACACTCTGGGTGCTCAGCACAGGATTGAAGCAATATCAAAAATGGAGAGGTCAGGGTACTGGTATTAACTTTAGCATTTCCATAAACCTGTCCACCCGAAACCTTCATGATCCTCAATTCCCCAGGGCGGTTGAGGATTTTTTAAAGGAATGGGATGTTAAACCTGAATCTCTTGAATTTGAAATTACCGAGAGTGCGGTCATGGCAGATCCTGATCAGGCTTTAAGGGTCCTTAATGAACTGGATGATATCGGTGTCCTTCTTTCTATTGATGACTTCGGGACCGGGTATTCATCTCTCGCATATCTCAAGAAACTGCCTGTGGATGAAATTAAGATTGATAAGTCTTTCGTGATGAATATGGTTTCAGATGACAGTGATGCCATGATTGTCAGGTCTACCATTGATCTTGCTCATAACCTGGGGCTGAATGTAATTGCTGAAGGAGTTGAAAGCAGGGAAGTACTGCAAATCTTAAATGAACTGGGATGTGATAAGGCACAGGGGTATTATATATGCCGTCCTGTTCCTGCTGACCGTTTTATTGCATGGCTGCATGATTCAGGCTTTATAATTAATGACAGTATAATAAAACAAATCCCGGATGGAACTGTTGATATACATAAGCCTTCAGAGGATATAGAAGGTGATATACCGATTTCGAGTTGATTAACACTCTCTGACTATTAGATTCTGGCCTCCTTTAAGGCATCTTTGCATTCGCATGATCTGTCGTCAGGTATGAGTGAAAAAGTTGTTTGAAGCAGAAGTTTAATATTGTCTGTGGTATCTTTCATTGCTTCCATAACTTCAGCTACGGTTAGTTTCCTCTTGCTGATTCCCGCGGCATAATTCGCAACAACAGAAAGCCCTGCATAGCAGATTTCCAGTTCTCTTGCCAGTGCGACTTCAGGCATGCCTGTCATACCTACCATGTCTCCGCCAAGGATGCTGAAGCTCTTTATTTCTGCAGAGCTTTCAAGCCGCGGCCCTTCTACAGACACGTAGGTGCCTCTGTTTTTTAAAGCGATACGGCTTTTCTTCCCGGCCTTCAGAATGACGCTTCGAAGTTCGGGGCAATATGGTTCGGTGAAATCTATGTGAACAACCCCCTCTTTTCCATCGTAAAATGTTGACGGCCTGTTTTTTGTCATATCAAGGACCTGATCAGAAATAACTATATCTCCGGGTTTGAGCCCTTTTTTTATGCCGCCGACTGCGCTGATCGATATGATTCTGTCGACTCCCAGCTTTTTGAAGCCCCATATATTTGCTCTGTAATTAATCTTATGTGGAGGAATATTATGGCTTTTTCCATGACGGGGCAGAAAAAAGACTTCCGTATTGCCGATTTCTCCGGCAAGGTACTGACCGGACGGGCTGCCGAATGGTGTGGATACTTTCCGTCTCTTTTTTAAGGTAAAACCCTCAATATCATATAAACCGCTGCCTCCGATTATGCCGACTTTTGACATGATAACCCCCTTTTGTGTTTAATATTACAGAAATATAATGACATTAGTGATGTAAAATTATATATTGTCCAGGGGACAGGTTTCAAACTTATCCTTAATTATGACAATTATATTGTATTGGAGCGATATGAATATTCTTCCTGAAGAACTGTGTGCGAAAATAATTAAGAAAGCATTATCCAACGGCGGTGACTATGCGGATGTTTATATTGAGCATGATGAGCCTCTGACGATACAGCTGGAGGACAACAAAATTGAAAAGCTGTCTGCCGGAATTGATGCAGGAGTAGGAATACGTGTTATACACGGTGATAAAACCGCCTTTGCTTACAGTAATGATTTCTCCGAAGGACCTTTGATAAGTATTGCAGAAACTGTGAGCAGGGCCGTGAAAGAAGCAGTAAATAAAGAGACGATTATAAATTTAACAAGGGCCAGACCCACAATTGATTTCACTATAAAACATCCTCCTGGCAGCATTGAAACGAAGCATAAAGTAGCTCTTGTTGAAAAGGCAAACAGGGCCGCAAAGGACATAAGTTCAAAGATTAAACAGGTATCGGTCATATACAGGGACTCTGTCAGGAATGTATCAATTGCAACCTCAGATGGGACCATGGCGGAAGACGAAAGAATATACTCTCTGGCACTTATTCATGTTATTGCTGCAGATGGAGAAAACCTCCAGACTGGATATGAGCCCGTGGGAGGGTTTGCCGGATTTGAATTGTTTGAAGAAAACCCATTTGAGGAAATTGCTGTCAGGGCTGCACGTAAAGCAGTAGATATGCTGAGTGCCCGGAAGGCGCCGGGAGGAAGAATGCCCGTTGTTATTTCGTCTGAGGCTGGAGGGACCATGATTCATGAAGCAATAGGACATGGACTTGAAGCTGATCTTGTGCAGCAGGGCCTGTCTGTTTATTCAAACAAAATAGGAGAGCAGATAGCCTCTCCTCTTGTAACGATTGTTGATGACTCAACCCTGCAGGGAAAGAGGGGGTCCTTCAGGTTTGATGATGAAGGCGTTAACTCACAAAGGACCGTCCTTGTTGAAAAGGGGATATTGAAGGGGTATATGCACAGCAGGGCCACGGCCATGAAAGAGGGAATCCCTTCAACCGGAAACGGCAGGAGACAGTCATATAAACATAGACCTATTCCGCGGATGTCAAATACCTTTATTACTGAAGGGGCCGGGATGCCGGAAGAAATTGTAAAATCTGTTGATAAAGGCTTCTTTGTGAAAAAAATGGGGGGAGGGCAGGTTAATACTGTTACGGGAGAATTTGTTTTTGAAGTCTCAGAGGGCTATCTCCTTGAAAAGGGAATGATCGGAGAAGCAGTAAGAGGGGCTACGCTGATTGGTAACGGGCCGGAAGTGCTGACATCCATTGATATGGTGGGGAATGACATGGGATTTGCCATTGGCACATGTGGCAAAGATGCACAGGGAGTTCCTGTATCAGATGCCATGCCAACAGTCAGAATCCCGGAGATGGTTGTCGGAGGAGAAGTCTGAAAAGTGTGCAATAGAAACACTAACAGGTGTATTAATGATACACTTTAAATTATAAGTGGCTTGAATTATAAGGATATTTATAGTGGTATATAAATTGCTATACTAGATTGGTTATGCGACTTCAGAATACTATACAAAAGGACATATTTATTTGCGGGCAGGGTCTTCACACCGGCAGAATGATAGATATGTGTCTTCGGCCTGCTCCAAGGGGTTCAGGAGTAGTATTCATTCGAAAAGATAAAGGTGACATTGAAATCAAGGCTAATGTAGGTTCCGTTTCCGATACTTCTTTTGCGACTACACTTTCTACAGACGGGGCCAGAGTTGGTACGGTAGAGCATTTACTTGCCGCTTTAGCCGGACTCAATATTGACAACGTATATATTGAACTTAACGGTCCTGAAGTGCCGATACTCGACGGAAGCGCATTACATTTTGTAGACGCTTTGATGCAATGCGGCATTGCAAAACAGGCAAAATCTGTTTCATGCATTAAAATATTAGAACCCATAGTTGTAACGGAAGGGGCAAGTCAGATAGCAATTACTCCTTATGACGGAACGAGAATAACATATCGTCTTTTTTATACACACCCTGCTTTTGGAGAGCAGAAGATGGGTGTGGACATTACTGCTACGAGTTTTATAAATGAATTGGCTCCGGCACGAACATTTGGATTTCTCAAAGATGTTGAAATGTTAAAATCAAAAGGCCTGGTTAAGGGCGGTTCACTGGATAATGCAATCGTGCTCGGTGACAAGGAAGTAATTAACGGCGGTAGTCTCAGGTTTAAGAATGAGTTTGTCAGGCATAAAATACTGGATGCCATTGGAGATCTGTCATTAATAGGAATGCCTATTTATGGACATGTAATTGCTAATAAGTCCGGACATACCCTTCATGTTAAACTACTGAAAAAAATTCTTTTAAATAGAGATTTGTGGGAAATTATTTCTCCAGCAGTACTTACGTCCGGAACATCGGAACTGGCAGCACAGGTTTAAACCACTCTTTATAACATCCCTTCATACTATGTCTTCTTAAGCCTTTTATTCATTATTACAGCGACATGTGAAAAAAAAAGAGCTGTTCCACCCTTATTCGATGGAACAGCTTCAATAGTGAATAATCATTGATTATGCTATTTCTTTTTCTTAGCTACCTTCTTTTTTTAGCAGCAGCTTTTTTCTTTGGAGCAGCTTTTTTCTTAGCTACTTTCTTTTTAGCAGCAGCTTTTTTCTTTGGAGCAGCTTTTTTCTTAGCTACTTTATTTTTAGCAGCAGCT
>PIVU01000284.1 GCA_003354025.1 Nitrospirota bacterium | reverse complement strand
TTCAATATGTCCTGCTTGATACTTTCATCACTAAACTTCTTGGCCTGATAATAATGCTCAACAGTAGGCCATTCATACCCGTCCATCACGATGCTATGGGATGAAAAGTTTGAGAGAAACCCATATTGCTTATTAGGATGAAAGAAGTAAATAGCCATATATTAATTTAATTGTTTTATGAGTTAGCATACTGATCCGGTTAACCAAACAACTTGTAATATTAAATTATAGTCAAATAAGTAGTGAGTGTCTATGTCAAGTCAAATATTTACTTAGCTTCAGGATTTATAGATAAGCAAGTGGACTTTTCCCAATAAAAGATACTACAAATTCAATTCTGACCCTACCGGACTTGAAGTCCGGGGGAATACCCCCCTGAAATTGTGCCATCAGTAGTTAGAGTGTAGAATAAAAACACTCAACAAGGAGGCACGAATGAAGAAGAGATTCACGGAGGAGCAGATAATCAGGATTTTACAGGAAGCTGAGATGGGAATGAAGGTGATGGATCTGTGTCGTAAACACGGAATCAGTGATTGTCGAGTTTCAGCATAAATCCCCAGATAGTTTCAAATTAATTACCCAGCTGGGATCAAAAGAATTCCCCGGTTAGTTTCAGAACAATTCCCCACTTTATCCACAATGCTGTAAGATTCCTGACGAAATATAGAGTCAGGAGGAGTTATGGCAAGAAAGGACATACGGATGGAGGAATTGGTGGAAGCGCTGTATCAATGGCACAAGTGGCGGAACATCAGCCAGATCAAGCGATCAGTGGGTCTGACACGGAAAACAATACGGAAGTACATCGCACTTGCAGAGGAGAACGGATTTGAGCGTGAGATGCCGCCGCAGCCATATACGTATTATCTGGAACTGGCCGGGAAAATACAAAGGGGGCTAAAAACACCTCTTGATATCTCACCGTCATACAAAAAGACATCGGCATACCAAAACATAGTTCAGAAGCTGAAAGACAGACCATATATGAAGCCGAAGCAGATATACCGGATACTGAAGCGGGAATATGATTATCCATTAAGCTACAGCAGTTTCAACCGGTATATGAACGTAAAATATCCGAAACCACCGCGCAACTGTCTACGAATTGAGGTGTCGGCAGGTGAGGAAGGACAGGTGGATTTTGGATCTGCGGGATTAATGTACGATCCTGAGCAAAAGAGGAGAAGGCGGGCTCACGCCTTTGTCATGACTCTATCATACAGCCGGTTGCATTATGTGGAGTTTGTATTTGATCAGGGACAGGCAACGTGGGTGAAATGCCATGTAAACGCCTTTGAGTATTTCGGGGGAGTGCCCCAGAGAATAATACTGGACAACCTGAAGTCCGGGATATTAAAACCTCATACCTACGATCCGGTGTTAAATCGGGCATATTCCGAATGCGCAAAGCATTACGGATTCATCATAGATCCAGCAAAAATAAGGGAGCCATCACATAAAGGGAAGGTAGAGAGAAAGATGCCGGTAGTGCGGCAACAGTTTCTCTCTACGTATGATTACAGAGATATTGATGAGGCCAATGAGAAAGTCAAAGACTGGGCCTTAAGAGAATACGGCATGGAAATACACGGCACTACAAAGAGAAAGCCTTCAGAGGTATTCATGGCAGAGGAAAAGGACAAACTGAAGGCGCTGCCATCTGAAAGGTTTGAACTACCGCTATGGAAAGAAGCTAAGGTGCATCCGGACCATCACATAGTATTTGACAAGAGCTACTATTCCCTGCCGACCAGATATGTCGGTAAAAAGGTATGGGCACGGGGAGGATTCAATACTGTGCAGATATTCTTTGAAGGCGAATTGATAAAAACACATCAGAGGGCCTGCCGGGCTGGAACCTGGCGGACAGATGAAGGGGATTATCCGCCTGAAAAGTCAAAGTATCTTATGAAAAGCACATCTTGGTATCAGACCGAGGCGTTAAAGCACGGTACTTATGTATGTCAGTTGGCAACTGCTATATTGACGGAGCATGCATATCGGAATATCAGGAAGATACAGTCTTTGTTTAGGCTCGGGGAAAAACACGGCTCTGAAGTTTTGAATCTGACAAGCAAACGGTGTCTCTTCTATGAAGACTATAGAATGAGCACGATCAAGCGGATTCTGGAAAAAAAGCTCTACATCCTATCACTGGATGATGAAGAGAATACAGTACAACATCCCATACATGATCAGAAAAAGCTTACATTCCTGAGACCGCCTGATTACTTTAACCATACAAATACAAAACATCACATCAAAACGGAGGTATAAGGACAATGAATATAGACGGACAGATAACAAATAAACTAAAAAAACTTCGGCTGACAGGCATGCTTGAGACTATGGACACACGACTTGGGCAGGCAGAAAAAAACAACAGCGGATATCTGGACTTCTTTATCACCATGATAGAGGACGAATACGAGAGGCGGCAGTCAAGGCAACTTCTGAAGAGACTGAAAAAAGCAGGATTTGAAGAAGAAAAAACCATTGAGGGTTTTGACTTCTCCTTTAATCCGCAGATCCCGGTAAAGAGAATAAAACAGCTGGCAAACTGCGCCTACATAGAGAAAAGAGAAAATATCTTCCTGATGGGACCTGTAGGGGTTGGCAAATCCCACATAGCCCAGGCCCTTGGACATACAGCCTGCCGTATGGGTTATGACGTTATCTTTACAAAGGCAATAAAGATGCTCCGCTATCTCAATGGAGGACGAGCGGATAACACTTTGCAGAACAGAATGAAACGGTATACGTCAATACAGCTCCTCATCATTGATGACTTCGGACTGAAACCCCTGAGTTCCACTCAGTCAGATGACTTCTACGAAATCATAAGTGAACGGTATATGAAGAAACCGACAATCTTTACAAGCAACAGATCCATAGAAGACTGGCAGGGACTGTTCTCTGATCCTGTTATTGCCAACTCGATAATGGATAGAATGGCTCATAATGCTCATCAGATCGTGATGACCGGTGAGTCTTACAGAAACAGGGGGAATAAGCCCAATGATAAGAAAAAGAACAAATAGAGAAAAAATCGGCCTTCATAATTGCCGTATAATCGATTCTCAAAGACAAAGACGATATATGATATGGGCTGAAAAAGATTACATCGTGAAAGGAGGTGCATATAATTTGTGCAATTCGGTAGACATCTCTACCGGACGAGTTCTATAATTCAACAACGGAAAAAAGTGGGGAATAAACCTGAAACTGCCTGGGGAATAACTCTGAAAATCGACACTCTTCGCTCATAGCAAGATATTTCTTTACTGTACTTCGGGATATGAAAAGTTCTCTGGCTATCTGTCTCTTGGAATATCCGTTGCCTTCGTCGTGTAATGCCTTGATTTTGTGTATCA
>PIVU01000283.1 GCA_003354025.1 Nitrospirota bacterium | reverse complement strand
ACTCACTGGATTAACGCGATCGCTCTCATTGCCCTTTCGTTCACGGGTATTTACATCGGTGATCCCTATACGCATGCCACAACTGCAGACCAGTATTTAATGGGATGGATGAGGTTTATCCACATTACCGCAGCATACACAATGCTGATGAGCATTATCATCAGAATTTACTGGTTTGTAATGGGAAACAAATACGCGAGTTTTAAAGAGTGGACCAATGTGGGAGCGATAGGAGATGACCTGAGTACTTATCTCTTCTTCGCTAAAAGGAAAACACCCCGTGTAGGCCATTCAGCTCTTGGAGGAGTGTCATACCTTCTGCTCTTTCTGGTATTTCTGTTCATGATATTCTCAGGATTTGGCCTGTACTCGGTCAACCACACAGGAGGAATCTGGTACATTCTTGGAGGCTGGATGACTAACATAATGTACCTTCCGACCATCAGACTGTGGCACCACCTGCTCATGTATGTAGTATTCTCATTCGTTCTGGTACACCTGTACATTCTCGTACTTTCAGAGTCCATGGCTAGTAGAGGTATGTTTAACTCTATTATTACGGGGCATAAATTTATCCCGGAAAAGGACCTGAAGTAGTTGGCCAGAGTTGCAACTTGAAACAAACTTCGAGCCCCGGAAGTAACATATCACTTCCGGGGCTTAATTTTCGCTATAGGTCATAACAAATCAGTTAATCATCGTGCTTAACTAATTTTTTATTACCTATAAAATTCAGAGGGAGGCTGTCCTTGAACATAGCAATATTTGGAATCGGCAATATCCTTTTAAGTGATGACGGCATCGGCATTCATATAATCAACAGACTAAAGGAAGATTATGAATTCCCTGAAAGCATCGAAATTATTGACGGAGGCACAAAGGGACTGGACCTGCTCCCTCTGTTTGAAAACAGGGACAAGGTTTTATTCATTGATGCGGCAAATTTCAAAAAGGAGCCGGGAACAATCGGCACCATTGAAGGAGACAAAATCCCGGCATTCCTCGGTCAGAAACTCTCGGTGCACCATATTGGAATTCCCGACATGCTCTTTGCAGCAAAACTTATGGAAATTACTCCTCCTGAAATGTGTCTTATCGGAATTCAGCCGGAATCCATGGAAACATCCTTGGAATTAACTGATCCTGTAAAAAACAACTTCGATGAACTCCTGAATAGCGTACTGGATAAACTGAAGCAATGGGGAGTTGAAGCAACACCAAAGAAAACAATAGTCTAAACTTGCAACTCCCTGTCAAAACAGCAAAATGCAGGTTCAAATTCCAAGGGCCTCAGTAAGCATCCTCATTTGACAGTTGTAATTAAGAAAGACTGCTACATAAAATAGCAAGAAAAGCAGTACAATATTAAATCACCTGAAATTGATAAACGGAGGCTTTAAATGTGTGTCGGCGTTCCCATGCAGCTAGTTGAGATTAATTATCCCTCTGGAGTTGCTGAAGCTAAAGGTGTGAAAAGAGACATCGGTCTGCAGCTTCTGGTTGAAGATACACTTGAAATTGGCGATCATGTTATCGTCCATGTGGGATTTGCGATAGAAAAAGTAGACAAGGCCCGTGCTGATGAGATATGGGAAGCACTGGAAGAAGTCCTTGCATTGATGGATGAGGAGGAAAGTGCACGAGGTATCAATAGCTCTGGGGATGGTTGATGAGCTCACCAGGATAGCCAGTGAAAACAACGCAACAAAGATCACGCTGGTCAAACTGAAAATAGGCAAATTGTCAGGCATTGTTGTTGACTCACTAATATTCGCTTTTGATGCAATAAAACTTGAACACCCTATTATGACATCAGCCGAAATCATTATTAATGAAATTCCATTGATTTATGAATGCAATGATTGCAATACAAAATTTGAAACCGAAGATATTTATTTTCCCGAATGCACAGGCTGCAAATCATACAACCTGACTATTGTTTCAGGAGAAGAGCAGCATATTGAGAATGTTGAGGTGGAAGTATAAAAGACAGGATCCGAGGGGCCAAGGGTTCGAGGGTTCAAGTGAATGAAACTTCGTTTCACTAAACCTCTGAAAACCTTATATCCCTTAAGTTAGGAGCTATTTATGTGCGACACATGTGGATGTGACCATGATCATGAAATAAAGGACAGCAAGACTATTGACGTTAACCAGAGTCTTCTGAAATCAAACGATGAGGCTGCTGCAAGCAATCGGAAGCACTTCAATGAAAAGGGTATCTATGTGGTAAACCTGATCAGCTCGCCTGGCTCCGGCAAGACAACTCTTCTGGAAAAAACTATTGAAGCACTGAAAGACAGCATAAGTATTGGAGTTCTTGAAGGAGACATCGAGACTGAACTGGATGCTGAAAGAATACGGGCCAAAGGAGTGCCTGCTGTCCAGCTTACTACCGGCGGGGCATGCCACCTTGAGTCTGCTTTAATTCACAAGGGATTTCATAAGCTTGAACATCAGTTAGACGGGAAGAAACTTGATATCCTGTTCATTGAAAATGTAGGTAATCTGGTATGCCCTTCTTTCTTTGATCTGGGAGAGCATATAAGAGTAGTTCTCATCTCAGTTCCTGAAGGGCACGACAAACCGATAAAATATCCAAAGGCCATTAAAACTTCCCAGGTCATGCTTATTACTAAAACAGACTTGGTCGAGCATTTTGATTTTGATATTGAGAAGACTAAAAAAGATGCACTTGCCTTAAACCCGTCAATAAAAATACTTGTCACTTCGGCAAAAACGGGTGAAGGACTGGATAAATGGTTTGAATTATTAAATGATGCATTAACCGGAAAGTAATTAGCTCATTAAATGAATAAAATCGAAATTGGCCACGGAAGCGGCGGAAAACTCACAAGAGACCTGATAGAAAACATATTTCTGAAGCACCTCCACAGCCCTGAACTGAATCCGCTGGAAGACGCAGCAACAGTCTGCATCAACAGCAGGGAAACCGCTATCACAACTGATTCATATGTAATACGTCCTCTCTTTTTCCCGGGCGGCGATATCGGGAAACTTTCTGTTTGCGGCACTGTAAATGACATTACTGTAAGCGGAGCCGTCCCCCGATTTCTTACTCTCGGATTTATAATTGAAGAGGGTCTTCCCTTTCCAGACCTTGAGAAGATTGTTGAAAGCATAAGCAAAACCGCACAGGATGCAGGAGTCCATATCATAACCGGTGACACTAAGGTAGTTGAAAAAGGCAAGTGCGACGGCATCTATATAAACACAACAGGTATAGGTGAAATTGTAAGACCGCTGTTAGCCGGTAATATTGTTGACGGCGATAAAATCATTCTAACCGGGGCCCTTGGAGATCATGGTACGTCTGTAGCCATTGCACGTGAGGAGTTCACAATCGCTTCATCAGTG
>PIVU01000282.1 GCA_003354025.1 Nitrospirota bacterium | reverse complement strand
TCCGGTTGAGGCCATGCAGTTATCATTGACCCGCCAAGCGTGATCAGGGAGCGTATCTTATATGGTTTTTCGTTAAGAACAGAATCTGGAAGTGCAATAGCATGGGACTCACCACGATAAGAACTATAGACAGGGAAACGGTCTCTGCCAAGGGCCTTTTTAACATCAGGATTTTCAATGTGTCCATCTTTGTTAATTGGGAAAGTGTTTTCCTTCATACTGAAACAGCGCCCGCCCGGAACATCAAACTGACCTGCAAGGGCCCAGAAAACCTGAGTCGCACGTATGGCCTGGACCCCGCTGTCACTATACTCCAGTCCGCTGTACATCACAGGAGAAGCCCCGTCAGAATCAACTATCCGCCTTGCAAGCGAAACAACAGTGCCAGCAGGAACACCTGTAATGTCTTCTACAACTTCAGGCCTGAAATGCTGCACATACCGGGCAAACTCGTCAAACCCCTCTGTCCACTCATTTACGAATTTTTCATCATATAATTCTTCGCTGATCATGACATTACACATGCCAAGAGCCAAAGCACCGTCTGTTCCGGGACGTACAGGTATCCATTCAGCATTAGTGAGCCTGGCCGTCATAGTACGTCTTGGGTCTATCACCACAACTTTTGCACCCAGATTGTGAGCATTGATTATCCGGTCAAGATCCAGAGGGGGACAGTCAGTAGCAGGATTGGCACCCCAGACAACAATCAGGGAAGCATTCTCAATGTCCGAAAACATGTTTATCATCATCCCGCCCATAGTTACATGGGGCGCTATCATGGCAAAGGAAACATAACAAAGGGCGCCTACACCCATTGTATTAGGCGAACCGAAGGGGAAGAGTACGCTTGATGCCGAGGACACGGCTGCTCCTTTGGGCTGGAATACATCACACATGGCAAGCTCAAAGCTGCCGCGGCCGGTATATACGGAGGCAGCTTCCGGGCCATGCTCTGCTTTAATTGACTGAAGCCTGCTTACAATAATCTCATAAGCATCATCCCAGGAAATTCTTTGAAAATCATAGGTCCCCTTTGGGCCATTCCTCTTCATCGGATAAAGCAGACGGTCTTTTGAATAAACTATATCGGAGGAATGCTCACCAAGCTTGCAGATAACTCCCAGCGGAGAACTCTCATCAGCACGAACGCTGTCGAGCCTTCCCTCATTATCATAGGTGACTATGACCCAGCACCCGGCAGGACATATTCCACATAGGGCCCGGCGTTCATTACTGGTATTTCTGGTTGAACTCATATCTATTTTTCAACCTGCGGATTTTAATTATTATAACTCCACATCAATATCAACCTGTCTGTCAAGAAAGAATATTTTCCTCTTTACCTTCACTGTAATAACATCACCCTTCCTCTTATACAGTAGAATGACCCGAATATCCTCGACACTATGGATATCAGCATCGTCAATATAAATTATCCTGTCCCCTTTTCTCAGGCCGGCTTTTTCAGAAACGCTGCTGTCGGAAAAACCGGCAATACTGACTACTCCTTCCTCTACTTTCAGAAATGCCATCAGCTTTGGCGCTGTTATGCCCTCAACAGGCTTGGGAAAAACAATATAGTCCGCGATATCTTTATCAATATCCTCATCGATCAACACCGTGGCATAATCAAGGCCGTTCCTTCTGTGTGTCCTCAGAGGAATACCTGAACCATAGCGAAGGTGCCCCTGTCCGGCCAGTACTACCATTGAATGCTCCGGATTTGCCATGAGGTAACTATCCACTGACCTGGACATAGTCTCATCCCACAGGATTTGTGACTGATAAAAGTGGTCAAATGCTCTATGCGCCGAATGTTTATGAACAGAGAATATTTCCTCCAGCCTTGCTTTGTATTCAGTATCGGAAAAATCAAGGCCGTCGGGTATTTCTTTCATCTCTTCTTCGGAAAGCGATTCAATGCCGCCGTGTGAT
This sequence comes from Nitrospirota bacterium, assembly GCA_003354025.1. GTDB lineage: Bacteria > Nitrospirota > Thermodesulfovibrionia > UBA6902 > UBA6902 > Glo-13. The sequence continues at coordinate 1,445 of PIVU01000282.1, read as the reverse complement.
ACTTTTTCAATAATTTCACGTTTAAGGTTTAAAGCAATTACGGGAATTTTTTCCGCCTTTGCAAAATCAAGGATCGGTTTATACAGGTTATAATCAAAACTCCATCGCTTAAAATATTCTGACTTCTTGAGAAATTCACTCTCTTCCATTTGACCGGAAATATAGGCGTCAAGAGTGTCCTGGAACTGTGTCTGAAACATCTCCATGCCTATGGCAATTTTTGGATTATTCCGATAAACACCGGTAATAACATCCAGTTGGACCGCATGATGGGCAAACACATCATGGACTTCACCGACATAAACAATCCTTTTGCCGGAGACTCCGTTTATAACATCGGACAATGTCTTTAAGGCAGAAATATCGATTACTGCAGCTTCCTCATCAATTTTCATTTCTATCCCCTTTTGAGATTCTTCTATTGCTTTCCCGGTATTGCGGCCCATCCTGAATTCCAGGGCACTGTATTTACCATAGTGGCGCAGCTTTCTGAAGGCAGCATCAACTTCTTCCTTTGATGTCCCGTTGATAATAGCGATCACCTTATCAGTGTTCCACGGATTCTTCCTGACAAGTATGCTGAACCCGGCATTCTCAGCAAGAATGTTCCCGTACAGCCTCCCGATAAGAGGGTTGTCATATCCCAGGATAACAACGGACGATTCAGTAATGTCAGATTCCCCAACATCCTTTGCGCTTATAATAACGCCGTCTTTAGGCTCGTAATGCATGAGAATCCGCTCATAAATGCTGTCCTCTCCATCAGGGCGGACAAGGGTGACTTTTTCATCACCCAGCAGCCTTGCTATTACCGGTGCATACTCTTCTTCATGAAGATGCCGCGCAACATCATAGTCCTCATCAAGAACAATTCTTTGCGGCCTCTCGGGCAGAATAAACTCAAAGCTGTTCTCTTCTTCATTAATCTCCAGGGTGTCAAGCTTGACGGTGTTTTTAAAATATATGGTCACCGGCACCTTCAGTTTAAAAAATGTTTTTGTGTGGTTCACATGAAAATGCACATTGTATTTAGTCCCCACTTGCTTTATCTCAAGGTCTTCCAGTTCAATCGCAGGCAGGCCTTCTTTCTCTATCCATTGAGAAAAGTACCATTTAAGGTCCGTATGGCTGAGTTTTTCAAATGAACTTCTAATATCATCCCACGAGGCCCTTTTAAACTTATTATTTTCTATGACATCTCTCAATGACTCATAAAAAACATTCTTGCCCGTCAGGTTCATGAGCATGTGAAACACCATTGCTGTTTTGCCGTATCCTATTGAACTTGTGGCAGAGTCTACCCGGCCTTTGAAAAATTTAAGAGGCATATCCTTCTCTAACGATACGTAGCTCATGTAGTTATTAAGTATCTGCTTCCGGTAAGCCTGCCCTTCGCCTTTCTGATCTTTATAAAGGTGGTCTGCAAGGTATGTTGTCAATCCTTC
>PIVU01000079.1 GCA_003354025.1 Nitrospirota bacterium | reverse complement strand
TCCGTAACATAGACAACAGAATCAATGCTGTCCAGTATGTAAGTGATATCTTGACTGACTCCATCTGCTTGATTATTGAATTTCATATGCCAGTACACCTCTATTACTATTAAAAACTCAGAGAATAAACAGACAACTGATACTTATCCTAGGAGTTAGTGTAGCAGTATTTTGGGGATGGTCAAGTGGTTTTTATTCCTGTTTTATTCATGATACTTACAGGCAGGCTAAATGGAAATCACGAGACAAGGTGCCTCAAAAAGGCTGGATAACAGCTGTAATCATACAATGTTCAATACCCAGGATATTCTGAGGAATGCTACATCTTTCCCTGAGAAATCAAGACAGGTTTACGGGGAATAAAAGATCCAGACGGGCAAATTCTCCCTCAACACTGCTGACACTAATCCTGCCATTATGTTCATCAACAATGTTCTGACTTATACTTAAACCTAGACCGGTCCCCTCGCCGCTGGGTTTGGTGGAAAAAAAGGGATTCATGATTTTGTCCATGATGCTTGACGGTATACCAATGCCATTATCATAAACAGTCAATCTGACAAAAACATCATTTCCCCGGGACACTTTCGCTCCTGTGATTGATATTATTTTATCATCACTGATCCGTGGATACTTTTCATTAAGTGAGTATCGCGCATTACTTATAAGGTTCAAAATGACCTGCTCAATATGTTGAGGCTGGGCACTAATTACCGGAAGGTCCTTAGGAATGTCCATGTCAATACGTATGTTGTCCTTTTTGAGTTGAGCGCCTGAAAGAGAAAGCACTTCAGATACTAGTACATAAACATGAACAGGGCTTTTTTCTTCGCCACGGCTGCGCGCGAAAGCAAGTAAATTCTTAACAATACCTGCAATGCGATCACCTTCCTTTATAATTCTGGTAAGAATGTCATTTTCCCGGGTTCCGGCATGGCTTTTATTAACCAATATCTGAGAATAATTAATAATGCCGTTTATGGGATTATTGATTTCATGGGCAACTCCGGCCGCCAGCTCTCCCAGAGACGCAAGCTGACTGGAACGCAATGCATCAGCTTCAGCGCGCTTACGTTGTGTAACATCAACCATGCTAAACAGAAGACTATTCACATTGCCCCGCAAATCCTTTACCGGCTGCAATGTCCAGTCCCAATAGTTGAGATCCTGTGAAGAATGTGCAAGGTACTCCATAGGCTCCTCATATGCATAAAATGCTTCACCACTTTCAACTACCCCGGCAAATATCTTTTTATTGTCTTCATCAAAAAACTCTTTAAAAAAATTTCTTCCGTTAAAATAATCTACTTCTTTATGAAAGGCCCTTGAAAAAGCCCTGTTTACCCGAATAAATTTAAAATCAGCATCAATATAAGCAATCATTAGGTGAATGCTTGAAAACATCTGTTCGAACAATTCAGTACTTTCTCGCTGCAGCTCACAATTGGCCCTTAATTCTTCCTCGATTCTAAATTTATGCACTGCTTCTCCGATAAAGGGAGTCAATGTCTCAAGCAATTTTATTTCACTGACAGGGACCATCCCCTTTCTTTCGTCTGAAAGATGTATGATACCTATGTTACTTCTGCGGTACCGAATCGGTATAACTGCGATTGAGCGATGCCCGTACGCTGCCGACATTTCCCGGTAACCCTCTTTCTCTTCTTCTGAAAGTCCGTTCATAAAGTCATAAGTATTGTCACAGACAAAAGATCCTGACTCAGTCATAAGAGAGGCATCCAGAGACGTGGTTTGCTCTTTTACAATCCTTGTACAAACGCATGAATCCTTTTCTACTGAAAGCCAGTTTTCATTTCTTCGAAAATCACTACTGAGCCCTTCATAAGACTCATAAGGCATATAGCCATAATCATTGAGGATTCTGAGGCCTGCACAACCGCTGCTGCACCAACCTAATATCAACCCTACTGCTGCATCAAGGTAGTCCTTCATAGATACTTTCTGAGGAAACAGTTTCAATAGCTCGTTAACGGCATGTGAAAATAATTCTGTTTGTTTACGTTCCAGGACCTCAAGCGCCAGTCTTTCATTTGCCTTCTGCAACTCGGCTGTCCGCTCTTCTACAAGCTCCATCAAATGGATACGATGGCCCTGCAATTCTTCTTCTACTACTTTTTTATCCTGTATAACCTGAGCACTTTGCAAAAACTTCTCAACATGTTCAGCATCTTCTTCACAATAATCAGTCATTTTATTGGCAACTGCGCCTACGGCTACAATTCTACGATTATTAAAAACCGGGATAACCATTAATTTCCTGATATCAACATGCCCTTCAGGGGTACTGTTTTCATTGGGGTATTCAGCATCATAGTCGTTAACAATTAACGTTTGCCGGTCCCTTATTGCATTTCCCCAAAGACCTGATTCATGTATGAAGTGCTCCATAGGCTTTATCAGGATGTCGCAATCAGCCAATGCTTCACTTGACCATGAGTGAATTGTACAGGATCTCTCTTCCTTATCAATAAACCCATAAAATCCATACTCGCTGTCAGTCATACTTACAATTTCTTCGAGCACACGATCACAAACCGTTTCCCTGTCAGCATCAACCAATCCGGAAATCCCCCATTGTGCGTTCAGTCTTCTCTGCAGTCTGCCTAGTTCATTTTCAATTTTCTTACGTGCCGTCACATCCCTGTCAATAGCCTGAATATACTGTTTGCCTCTCAGTGCAATCATTCGGGCGTTCACTTCTACCGGGAATGTGGACCCGTCTTTTCTAACATGCAGAACTTCAAACGTAGCAGCACGGCCTTCCATGATCGCATCAATCACCTGAAGCGGTTCCAGTCTGCATTCAGGAGCATCAAGAAATGATATAGGCTTTCCAATTAACTCGTCCCTGGAGTATCCATGGAGTGAACAGGCAACATCATTAACATCTACTATCGTTGACGCACTGCCGGGATTCGGTTTCAGTAATAATATCCCGTCTGATGCCTGATGAAACGGTGAATGGAACCAGTCTTCACTTTCTGCCAATACCTTTCCGGAAAATTGCTCTGAAGGATATGACCAGGGCACAGCACTTTCCTGGAAAGCATCTGCTTCCATATGCACATGATCATCATAACTCCTCTTGTTCAGAAGGGCCGTTGCTTTAAATAGAAGCTCCTCTTTTTTTACAGGACCCTCGATGCAGTCAATGCGACCTGCATGCTCTATGCCTATTTCAGAAACTACATCACTGTAAGAAGAAGAAACAAATAAAAAAGGAATGCCAGGGGAAGATTCGCTTTGAGAAAGATAGGAGGCAAGTTCAGGACTGTCAGCCATCAGATGATATTCAGCTATTACAAGATGTGGCAGCTGTTCACCTAACTGCGCTTGCAGTTCATCCCCTCTGCTGATGACAACTTCATGTCCCGAATAATTAAGTATCTCCGAAAGTACATGTCTTTCGGACAAAGAGTCATCAACAATCAGTATTTTACTCATAGTCTCCCCATCACATTACTGACTAACGCAACTATCTCTTTACGGTTTCCCTGCTACATTAAAACTGGAGTTATTTATAGTACATGATATCATGTATTTTGTTATTTCCATTTTTTTCTATCAGCTAGATTTACATACCCATATATACAAGCCCGCATATTATCTTCAATTCACAATTTGGGTTTTTATATTACTATGAAATTTGACAATGAAAAAACAGGAAAACTACAAATGATAAATGATACAACTTTGCTACTTCTTATATTTGTTATAAATCTCTTTTCTTGTGGGACAGTTACAAACATAAGAATAACCATAGGACATCAGATATCCGCATATATTACTGCAGGGAGGGTTTACAAAAAGAACGGCGCCATCAAAACTGTCTGTAACGCAACAAAGACACTTACTGCTTCCAGATAAACAGGAGTATTCATTTTTGCATTTTTCCGTCGCACTTAATGCTGCCTGATCAACTCTGAATTTCACTAATGTCATATCATGCTAACATCCTTTTGTGAAATTTGGTAAAGACTTTGAGCCCCAACTCAGCCATGTCCCCAAAATCAAGACTGGTTGGAGCCCCTGCCCTTAAGATAGAATTCAAAAAAACCAGGAAATGCTTAATGAAATTGCCAGTCTTACTTTTGAAAGCTGTTTTACAGCTATTTAATTATATTCGGTATCAACCTGAAAAATCACCTGTCAAATCTGACAGTGTCACGTAACTTTACAGTATACTGCAACCAAACACGCTAGAATTGATAGTTGAGAATCAGTTAAATAGAATAGATGTGCAATGCGGCAGTCATTAGTGAGGTTTATCCCCAGAGATCAGACCCTGCTCTATGGCAAGAGATATTGCATGCGTTCTGCTGACAGCATTAAGCTTATGCATAATATTGTTAACATGATAATTGACGGTTCTTTCACTTATTTCGAGAATAATAGACATATCAGCAGAACTTTTACCTTTTTTCAGCCAGTTAATGACTTCTTTTTCTCTAAGTGAGAGTGATGCCCCAGGTTTATTCTGCTGGCGTGCATGGAGCGCATTTTTTATAATTTCCACGATATCATCATTTTCAAATGGTTTGGTAATGTAGTCAAAAGCTCCCATCTTAATAGTCTTGACAGCATCCTTGATATCGCCGTAACCCGTAAGCATAATCACTACTAAACTCTCATCAATTGATTTAATTTCTTCCAAAACCTTCATACCATCCATACCGGGAAGTTTAATATCAAGCAATACTACGTCAGGTGTATGAGTCCTTACTTCCTTAAGCGCCATTATGCCATCCTGTGCATCAAATGCTTTAAACCCTTCGGAAATAATGATATCCGAAAGAAGCTGACACATGCCTTTATCATCATCAATAATCAGAACTTTACTCATTACCCATACCTTGCCCTTTATGCAGAGTAGTATATTATTTAGGAATCCTTTGATTTAATCAACAGTCGGCAAAACTATTATCTAAAGGTATCAACCGGTGAGACAAATTATATATTTATGAGCCCTTCAATATACAATAAGCCAACCGTATTCAATCTTCTTTTTCACCTTTCCTGTATTTAATATCCTGTTTGATCATTGTTTCCAGAGTTGCATCCAGATAAGCTCTTTTACAGTCAACGCTATCAATATTGCCGTCTCTTACATATGACATATAGCGGCACCCCCCGAAGCATAATGGAAGATACTCGCACTCTTCACACTCCTCATTTTTCCAGATACCCAGTTTATGTGATTGACTGTAATCGCTTACACCATCTCTGAGGTTTCCTACTGCGAATTCCTTCTTCCCGATCCAGGTAGGGCACTTATAGACACCGCCGTCATAGTTGACGACATAGGCATTATTAAGCTCTACCTGACACGGTGAAGGTGTGATTTTTGGGGTCTTATATCCTCTCTTCATAACTTCCGCTCTGAGCATTGTGCCCGATTCAATTACCCATGGTTCGTTGATTGACATTAGTCCGTCTGTAAAGTCAGCAGGCGCATTGCCTTCTTTCGGACTGTTCATTGCAGGATCAAATTTCAGCTCGTAAAGTTTATCAGGAGTAAGCCCTTCTTTTTCGAGATAGTCAATAAGGAGAGGGAATTGCTCATAGTTGTCCTTCTTATAGTTGCCACCAACTGCAATCTTTACAAGATCATTGGTCTCCTTGAGATTCTTAATAATTGTCCCAAAGCTGGCTGCTCCAGACTTAAACGGCCTGCATGCATTATGGGTTTTCGGCGGCCCGTCGAGAGTTGTCTTTATTCCCTTCAGTCCCAAAGCTACAAGTTCTTCTGCAATGCTCCTCTTAAACAGAGATGCATTGGTAACAAGAGTAAAGGTATACTTAGCCCCTCTGCCTTCAACAAGAGACTTTACTTGAAATGATATTTTTTTTATTAACGCAGCACTCAGAAGCGGTTCTCCTCCATAGAAGTCAAGGTTAACAGCCTTTGTATCTAACTCCATTTTACCCTTTATAAATTCAACCAGCAGAGCGGCTGTTCCATCGTCCATATACCGCTTCCCCTTCTGGGCTCCCTCATAACAGTAGATGCAATTGAAATTACAATCAAGGTTTATAATGACCGATATATTGAGGTTTTTATTTTTTTCGTTTATCTCATCAATGAAATGCAGAACTTTCTGTTTTTCGGCGTCTCTGTCGGCAACAACCATGCCGAGCTTTTCCAATACTTCCTGATTAGCCATCGAGAGAGTGCCATTCATTATTGAATTGTAGGTTGATTCTTCTAGAAGTGTCATGGATGCCCGTTTTGTTGAATATAGCAATAAGTATCCGGGCTTCTCGTCAAATGGATAGATCTTGATATAGCGCGAAAGATTCATTGGTTGCATCACCTTGTTTTATGATTAATTTGAAACTAACTACGTAGATATCGATATATTAACATGCCATATCCCCATATGTATTCCGGTCCCTTAGCAATGAAAAAAAAGGGGAGGACTATCCTCCCCTTTTTCAGGACTATCTTACTGCAGCCTGACTACCGGAACAGCAGCTCGGCATTTCAACGCATGTAACATCCATGCCGTCATCCAGCACAATTATTTCTTCTCTTTCCATTTTCCCCTCCATTCTAGAAAAGTTAATCTACGCCTGCAATACAGGATAAATATTCTTTCGGCATACTAATCTAGAACCTTAACTTTAACCCTGCCTCTATCCACCGGCCTGGATTCTTTCTGTCAGCAAAGGTATAGTATGAGCTGTTAAATATATTGTGAGCTGAAAAGAAAATCTCCGGAGTCACCTTACCTGTTAAGGGAAATGTTTTAGCCAGGGAAACATCAACTATGAACGCATCATATTTGCCTGTCTCCGTGGAAGGATAGTCCCACCATACATATCTTCCATCTATGAATGCTCTGAAAATATTGTCATCGTATTTTACGGCTGCGTTGTATGCATAAATATCTTCACTGGTAGCTTCATCAAAGTATTTTCTTGTATGTACATAAGTGAAACCGTTTTTAAAAGAGATATTGTTTATTGGAGTTGTTTCAACCTCAGCGTCTATTCCATCACGTTTAATTTCAGCTTTGTTAAAGTACAGGTCATTAAAAGCTGGAGCACCCCCGGCATACAGTTCTTTAACTAATACCTCCTTCATATCGTGATGAAATAAAGTCAGTTTGGCCTTAACAGATTCATGTAGCCAGGATTCTATGCCGGCCTGGTAAGACAATACCTTTTCAGGCTTCAAATCCGGATTCGGGTCCAGAAACAGGCCTCCGCCTTTGGAAAATATTATTGGTGGAGTAGCAAATCCTTTTGCTGCAGTAGCACGTACAACAGTTCTTTTGCCAAGAATATAGGTTGCACCAATACTCGGGCTTGTGAAATCACCGTCTGCATTATTGTGATCAAACCTGATTCCCGGAGTAATCGTTAAATCACCCATGCTGATAGTATCATTAATAAACACTGCCCACTTTTCTAAACCCGGGGCGTAATCCGCCCGTTGAGGAACTCCTAAAGATTGTAAATATGGTCCCGCTGTCAGGGTCTGCTTAAAGTTGTAGTCGCCATAGTCAATACCAAGCACTGCGTTGTGTACATCATTTTTCAGGTTGATTTTTACACTTGCCCCATCAAATTCTTCTTCATTGTCATTATCAAGATAGGGATCGCCGGATATCAACTCATCGTTATCCTGATAAAATTCCTGTTTGCTTGTGAACAGAGATACATCAAAGTGTATATTCCTTGTAAGAGCTGCCGAAAGATTCGCCGTGGCAAAGTATTTACGAATTATGCTCGATGAAGTGAGGTCAAATGTTGTGGTATCACCAGGGTTTGAGTAATGATCACTGTAGCCTGCTGAAAGTGTAAAATCAACATCAGGCATTATATCAATTTTAATTTTTCCGTACAGGCTGTCACGCTCCATAAACCTGTTGTCTCTAAGACCGTCCGACTCCTGCCGGTTAACATGGATATAATATCCCGCCCTCCCCGCCTTTCCAGTGATGTCGGCGCTGTGGTCCTGAGTATCCCGTTCACCCAGAGATACAGTTACACTTCCTGACGGATTGACAGTATCACCGGTATCCTTCGTTATAACATTTACTACGCCTCCCAAAGAAGATCCCCATGCAGATGAGGCCGGCCCCTTTATTACTTCTATCCTCTTGATTATGCCCACCGGTATAATATTAGTTGAAACATCTCCACCACTCACATCATTCCAGGGGATCCCGTCCAGCAGAACAAGTATATGTCTTTCAGAAAGCGCCCCCTGTATAAGCGTTTCTGAATCGCCTCCAAAATCATTCCCGCGAAATACCACAAAAACACCTGTGACTCTCGAAAGTACATCATCAATTGTATGGGCATTCATGGCCTCGATTTCCTTAGCAGTAACTATGCTGATATTCTCGGCAACCTGAGAAATGGGCTTGTACGTTCTTGTAGCAGAAACAACAAGTTCGTCCTTCTTAAAATACATCTGAAGCATCTTCATCTCTTCTTCAGACTGGGCAAATGCAGGATAATAGCTAACTATACTGAGCAGAAGTACCAGGAATGGTATTAGGAATGGCTTATATTTGAAACTGTAAATTCCGTCAGATCTTTGCATAAATTACATATATTAATGACACGGAGGCCATTGATCTAACACCTGTTAATTCTGACAGGTGATTTTACACTGTTATTTGTTTCAATATAAAGGTGAAAACTAGGGAATTGGACTACTGTTTTCAGGATGTATAATACATTTTTTCAGGAAATTTGTCTATAATGGATATGGGACGTGGAATCATATCAAAGTGTGTCTGTAGTCTCACTACTTCAAAATATGCATCACATACGTGCATAATCAATACGTGCTTTCATTATGTATACAAAGATTATAAATACATTATTGTTTAATAGTGCGTTAATGTTACTTAAGGTACTTGTTGTCTTATTAATAATATTGCGTCCCTCGTTTGCTTCAGCCGCTGATGTAGTCATTGTTCAGAGCATAAGTATTAAGCCATACAACGATGTCCTCAAAGGCTTTAAAGACACATGCAAATGCAGCGTAGAGCAGATTGTCCTTTCCGAACCAAGCAGAGCAAACCTCAAAAGGAAAATCCAAAAAGCAAATCCCGACCTCGTACTGACAATTGGAATGGATGCATACAGAAAGAGCCGCGCCGTTACCAGCCTTCCTGTGATATATACGATGATTCTTGCTCCAATAAAGACAATATCTAATAGTGCTGATACTACCGGAGTTAGCATGGTCATCAGCGCCGAGAAACAGCTGAACATTATAAAGAAAGTGCTTCCTGATACAAAGGAAATCGGTCTACTATTTGACCCGGCCAGAAGCGGCAAGTTTATAAGGAGGGCAATAACCGCTGCAAAGACTGAGGGGATTGAACTTATTGCAAAAGAAGTAAATGCCTCAAAGGACGTACCGGATGCAACAATGTTCATGAAAGATACAATAGATGCATTCTGGGTAATTCCTGACCTGACTGTTATTACCCCCGAAACATTTAAGTTCATGCTGCTGTGTTCATTTCAAAACTACATCCCTTTAATTAGTTTTTCTGACAAATACGTTGAAATGGGGGCATTGCTGTCTCTCAATATTGACGAATACGACATCGGCAGGCAGGCCGGTGAAATGGCCCGCAAGTTCTTTTCAGGAACCTCATTAAAACAGATACAAAAAGTCGATGCGAGAAATGCAAAAATCACAATAAACAAGACCACAGCTGAAAAACTGGGTATTCCTATTAAAAGCGAAACATTAAAAAATGCACGAATTATTGAAAAGTAAGGAAACTATGGACAAATCCTGCAAGCAGCCTGATAACAAAACCCGAAGTCTGGGGACAAAGATTTTCTACTTGTTTACTGTATTTATTATAGTAATATATGTGTCTTTTTCCGCCTTTTTTGTATATTACCAGAGTCAGATGCTCAAGGAGCATCTCGCTGAAGAGGGTCGTCAACTGGCGAATCTTCTAGCTGACAACCTGAAGCTTGGAGTGTTTGCCGAAAATGATGATTTACTTAGAGGGCCTGTAGAAAGCATTTTAGAATATGATGAAACAATACTTGTGCAAGCATTTAACAATGAAGGGAAGCAATTAATATCTCTGGCAAAGAAAGGCGCCCAAATTGAACAGACAGAAATGTCAGAACTGGAAAAGCAACGCAGCATACTTGAAAGCATCAGAATTAAATATGCACCTCTCCAGTTAAGCGGCAGGGAAAGTATGGAATTCTGGGCGCCGGTTAAATCAGGTGAGCGCTTTACTGAAGAGAACCTGTATTACGAATACACAGTTTCTCCCCCCAAAGAGTATATCATTGGATTTGTCAGAGTTGTGTTGACCACAAGCATACTAAAAGCAAGCCTTAAGCAAGTGCTGATTAACAGCACGTTCATTCCATCTCTCTTTATAATCCCCGGCTGGTTCATCGCATACTACATTGTAATAAGAATCACTAGACCGCTGAAAAGACTAACACAAGGCGTGAAAGCAATAGGAACGGATGAAACCTTTGTAAACGTTCAGGTTGAGACTAAAGATGAAATCGGCAGACTTGCAACAGCATTCAATGAAATGGCCCTTTCCCTAAAAAACCGTGATACAGAAAACAAAGAACTTGAGGAGCAGCTTCGACAGGCCCAGAAAATGGAAGCAGTAGGTACTTTAGCTGGTGGCATTGCACACGACTTCAATAATATTATCAGCGTAATTCGGGGATACGGGCGCATGCTTCAAAAAAATAAGGATTTTGAGGAAACCACAAGGAATTATGTAGAACAGATAGTATCATCATCCAACAGAGCTGCCGCATTAACACGCAGACTCCTAACATTCGGCAGAAAACAGATCATTGATCCCAAACCAGTCAATATCAACAATGTTATCCTTAATGTGGAGACAATGCTAAAAAGACTGGTCCCTGAGAATGTTCAATTTATCCTTAATCTCTCTGAAACAGAGTTGATAGTTACCGCTGACACAACTCATATGGAACAGGTAATCATGAACCTTGTATCAAACTCCCGGGATGCCATGCCGGAAGGGGGGAATATTACAATCACCACTAGACTAATAGCCCCTGAAGGTCCTGTATTCAGGCCTGTCAGCATAGACAGGGACAGCAAATATGCCTTCATATCAATTGAAGACACCGGAACCGGTATAGATAAAGTCATTAAAGAGAAAATATTCGACCCTTTCTTCACTACAAAAGACGTCGGTGAAGGTTCGGGACTGGGATTATCGATTGTATATGGAATCATTAAGCAGCATCAAGGACTTGTGGACGTAGAAAGCACTCCGGGCCAAGGCACAAAGTTCAACATATTTCTCCCAACAAATACATCACAAGTTGAAGATAATGACCATATTGCTTCAATACTCCCTAATGGGACAGAAACAATTCTCATTGCAGAGGATGACGAATATGTAAGAGCACTTGTTTCTTCAGTCCTTAAACAGAATGGATACAAAGTAATTGAAGCAACTGATGGGAACAGCGCGGTAGCAGAATTCCTGGCAAACCGGGACAAGGTCTCTCTTATGCTCATCGATGTTTTCATGCCTAAAAAGAAGGGAACAGCAGTATTCAAAGAAATACGAGAAACACGGCCGGACATTAAAGCGATCTTTATCAGCGGACATTCAACGAGCCATATAATAAATCAATTTGAATTCACTGAAAAAATCAGTTTCCTGTCAAAACCAATTCTACCTGATGAGCTTCTGCATAAAGTCCGTGAACTGCTGGATAAGCAGTGATATACTGCAGTCACTGATTATTTAATAAATTTACCTTTGGTTTTTTATTTCACATTCTATACCGGCTGTAAAGTTCTTTTCTCGTAGGGCAATGGCAAACATGGGAGTAGCCAAAAGACATCATATATTCACAAGATTTGCTGTTTGCTGCTTTAACAAAAAGAACCCTTCCATCATAGCTGTCTTCAACATCACAAAGACACCCCTTATCATCAGCCAGACATGAAAAGTTATTACGGCATTTTTCAGTTTCCTGCAGAGTACCTGCCCTTATTTCCAATTTCACAGCTAAGTGCCCCCCCCCAAATCATTATCTTAAAAAAATATACTGCCGGTAACCGGCTGAATTGATATATTTAAAAAACAATTAATTCTACTGAAATTTCTAAGCAATTAAAAAGCATGCATTTCATAATGATTGTATCTTTATAGGATAAGTAACCAGGGGCAATATAATAGTAACAGGGAATTAATGTGGAAGTCAGATTTTATTGTTTGTCCCCAGACATAAATACTTCTTATAAGAATATTAACACACTTACGTTCCCATGTAAACACATTTATCAGAACAATTGTGCCTGCCTACTATATTTTACAACTAGTCTTTATACTAATTAGATGAAGAGCCTACTTTGAACGTTTCTTATATGCAATGGTTATTTCATATGTAATATGGGCATGGTCTGTACTCTGTTCCCCGATTTTACCCTTACAAACTACTTTGCCCTTGGATGATTTTTTCTTCGCCTTAGCCTGTTTCCTTATAGCGGAAGCCAGGTCAAATCCCCCGGTTTCACAGTTTCTTACCATACACTCCATATTGAAATAGGCATAACTGGTTGGAAACACATTAACAGTACGGTGCATCAATACCGGATTTTCTGAATTGTGATAGTATGTCATATTAAGTTTCATATCAGTAACACCAGGAAATTTCTCTGATACAAGACCAGCTTCCAGCTTCGCCTTATTTTTCAACTCCATCTTTTTTAAGTAATCTTCTCTTTGTGCCATATTCGTCCTTATATTTTAAGTATTATCAATGTCATGTAAGGAAGAGTCTAATAGACAAACTGTGCTGACCTTCCATGACAGCCTGACACAAATCATCCTGTAGTCAAGCAACAACCCCTAATGATATCATACTTTACAATTATCGTCAAATTATCTAATTATCAATATAAATCAACATGTTACCAATACTTAGCGAAACCTGTAAGATTTATCTCTCTCTTACTAAAAGGGAAAAAATAAAAAAGGAGAAAAGCTAAGCCCTCCTCCTGTATTATTTATGGCTCCCGGGGAGGGATTCGAACCCCCGACCTGGTGGTTAACAGCCACTCGCTCTGCCAGCTGAGCTACCCGGGAACATAAAGTATTATATCATTAACTTTTGCTTCAACAGCTTATTCTGCTTCTCCCTCTGCAGACTCTTTCTGGAGACGCTCCCACTGAGCATCAACATACTCCTGTGCCTGTTTGAGCATCCATTCGTTCTCAGGAGCAAACATATGTTTGAACCTGCCCTGTGGCTTCAGAAAGTCAACAAGAGGTTTCTTCTCTTTTGGTTTCGCTGTGATTTTTGTAACACCGTTTTCAATTTCAAAAAGCGGCCAGTAACATGTTTCAAAGGCTGCTTTTGCAAGGGTAATAGCATCATTAGTCCTGCTTCTCCACCCTCTGTTGCATGGTGCAATAATATTCATGAATTTTGGCCCCTTAATCTCCATGGCCTTCTGGACTTTCTTCATCAGGTCCATCCAGTTAGCTGGCGATGCCTGAGCAACATAGGGAATACCATGGGCAGCCATGATCCTCGTAAGATCTTTTCTCTGCTGGAGCTTTCCAGGTATCACATCACCTGCTGGACAAGTTGTAGTATTTGCGCCAAAAGGTGTTGCACTTGAGCGCTGGATACCGGTGTTCATGTATGCGCCGTTGTCATAGCAGACATACATCATGTCATGTCCGCGCTCCATTGCACCCGAAAGCGCCTGAAAGCCGATATCATATGTTCCACCATCACCACCGAAGGCGATGAATTTAACATTCTTCTCTTCCATCTTACCCTGCTTTACAAGGGACCTGTACATTGCTTCAATTCCTGAACATGTTGCTGCAGAATTTTCGAATGCACTGTGCATCCACGGGATCTTCCATGCAGTGAACTGCTGTATACATGAGGAAACCTCAAGACATCCTGTGGCATTTGATGCGATAATGGGATAGTCAGTTGCCATGAGCACCTGTTTAACAACAATCGGGGCGCCGCAGCCTGAACACATTCTGTGGCCATGTACGAACCTGTCTTCTCCCTTTGCAAGTTCTCTTAATCTGAGTGGTTTAGTAGTCATTTTCATATCTCCTATAAGCTTTCAGCCGTCAGCTTTATTCTCTAACTCCGATGTACTCTTTTACGGTTTTAACTTTTCCGGTTTTAGCTATTTCTATAAGCTCATCGATTACATATTCAGCCTGATCCGGGAGGTAGTCTCTTCCTCCAAGGCCGAAGATCTTGCCGGTCATTGCAGGTTTTGTGTCCATATGCATAACCGCTCCTGCAAGCTCAGAGTATAGAGGCCCAAGTCCGCCGAAGGAGTCTGCCCTGTCAAGAACCGCTATTGCCTTTACATGCTGCAGTGCCTGTGCAACCTCA
>PIVU01000078.1 GCA_003354025.1 Nitrospirota bacterium | reverse complement strand
TACAGAAGGTTTCTTGAAATCCATGAGTCAGGCCGTAAGACTGTTGTGCTGATGGATGAAGTTCAAATGCTGGAATCAAGAGAAATCATGGAAGAGTTCCGCGGGCTTCTCAACATGGAAAGTTCTGCGGGAAAACTAATTACACTTGTAATGTTTGGTCTTCCTGAACTGGATAATGTCCTTGCACTTGACGAACCACTTAAGCAGAGAGTTGCCGTTAAATTTAAATTGACCGGTCTTGACGAGAATGTTACACGGGATTACATAAAACACAGGCTTCACATTGCCGGATGCGATGAAGAAATATTTCTACCTGATGCAGTAGAAGCAGTTCATCACTATACAAATGGAGTACCGAGATTAATTAATACCGTTTGTGACAATGCAATTTTTGAGGGCTTTCTTATCAAGCAAAAACCTATCAGCAAAGATACTGTCGATCAGGTCTCCCAGAGCCTTGACCTTCAATGGGTGTAAAAAAAGGATTCAAGGGGCCAAGGGTTCCAGGGTTCAAGAGAAAAACAACTTCTTAAGGACTACACATTAACTTTCTGTAATTTAAATAATAAGCCAGTAAACCAGCCTATTTTTTTTCACTTGAACCCTGGAACCCTCGGCCCCTTTTCTCTTTCAAATATAAAAAGCAAACAGGAAATATAAAAATCCCGACAATAAAACTATAAACACCCCTATAGTCAACACTTTCTGTTTGGCCTCTTTTTCAGTCATTAACTCAATCAGCCTTTTTTCCATTGCCCTCATTGCATCTTCAGTACCAGGAGGTCTGCTCTGTAGTTCTGCAATACTCTTCTTCATATCAATAAGTGAAGGCTCCAGTTTATCAAAAAGACCTGATGCAGCCGTATATTCACTTTTCATTGCATTAACTGTTTGCTGCTGATCACCTACAACATTCTTTAGTATCTCTAAAGACTGCTTTAGGTCATCACACTTTTTCATTATTTCCCCTGTCTGTTCCTCATTACTGCCTTTCATGGCGCTGCTGCTTTCTTTGAATATACTGCCCATCTGAGAAATACTGGAACTTACCTCTGTTGTCAGGGCCTCAGTCTTTTTCTCCAGGTCAAATATAATACCCTTGGCCTGCTCCTCAAAAGTCATTAGCAAATTATTGGATGACGACATCATGCGGTCAAGATCCTGCCTGCGGTCCTCCAGGTCCTGCTCACTTTGCTTCAGTCTTTCCGGCAGTGAACCTACAGAATCCCTTATCTGCTTGATCTCCCTGATTGACTGTAGAAAACTATTTAAATCACTGTCTATATCTTCAAATTTTTTTCGTACACTTTCAATTTCACTCATCGCTCACTCCTTACTATTGAAACCAATTAATTATTCGTAATTACTTTCCCTCTATTCAGCAGGACCCTTCTGCGTCCCCCTTTTGAAATCAAAGTCACTGTAGGTTTAAAAAAAACAAAGTCCTGATGAAAAGAGGTCCTCACTTTTCCACCAAAAGAACTATTGTCTCCCAGCGCTATGTGAATCGTACCTAATATTTTTTCCGATTCAAGTATATTATCGGGCCTTGTTGCCTTATCATTCGTTCCTATTCCCAACTCTGCAATATTTCTATTCTCTTTCTTCTCGGACAATTTTTCATTCAAGTACCTTACGAACTGTTCTTTTCCCTCAACTCTTTTAACATTGCCTTTTTCAATTTTCATTGTAACCGGGGATTTTAATTTTCTTGTCGATGCCCAATCAAGGACCATTGTTCCTCTTGCCGTTCCTTCAAGCGGAGCCAGGTACACCTCACCGGCCGGAAGATTGCTGAATGATCCGGGTTTTGTTATTATTCCCGTGTCAGCCATAGCTTTCCTTCCTTTTTTTGAAAATGTAAGAAACGTCCCATTATCTGAGTTAATTTCAATTTCCTCATAACGGTTAACGATCCGTTTTATTTCCGATGACCTTTCCAACATTTTTGTCCAGTTAACCTGCATTACTCCTGAGAGCATCTGTTCGTCAAAAAGAGGCATACTCGCATACCTTGCCCTGCATATTCTGTTCAGCATGTCCCTGAACTTCGTATGACTGGTTGAAAAATATGAAAGTGCAATAACTGCATTAACCGCCTCTTTTTTATTTGCACTGATTATTTCCTCAACAACTTTCAATTCTTTGTCTTTGATTTTTTTACTTAGAAGAGGTTTAAATAGTTTTTCCTTTTTTATTTGCTGAACAGTACTTCTTCCATAGGCTTCAACCCATAACTGCTCAGGAGGTTCTACTCCATGACATCCAGTTGATGAGTTCTCAATATACCTTATGTTCTCAGTAAATTTATTACCCTCTTTTGCAATAAGTTTTGCTGCTTTTTTTATACTCTGGTTATACGCGTCGGTAAATACAAGAACCCTCTCTGAAGGTTTTACGCCAAGGTTGGTTTTGAAAATATTGTTTACTGCAATACTAATACGATCATTCATACAAAAGAGTTCTTTCACTGGAAATTTTGAGAGGTCTCATTATAATACTTTTGCTTAAATATTAATATCTTTTTTTTACTAAATTAATTATTTTTTATCTACCAAAAAAAACAAATTCACCTTTTCCACATCTCTTATTATTTATTATTAATAAGTTAATTCTTTAAAAAGAATAGTAGTAGTAACAGGTTTGTTAATTATGTGAATTGACCCTTAAACTCATTAATAAATATAATGAAACCAAGCGTTAGTATTATGTTAGTAATGGTTGGTTATAACTTGACAAATCATGCTCTAAATGATAGTGTTCAAAGTTGTTAAAATTGAATTAACATGCCGGATCCCTGCTGACTTTCCTGTGGATAACTTTATAAATAATGATAAGAAGGGCCAGCGGGTCTACCTTTACTGAAATTGTTGAAATGTGGAAAAAGTACGTATTAGTTGCATAATGATGACAAAATGTCCTATTTTATGTACGTAAAGTATGCATAAATTGTCCACATCTGTTTCACATATGTTTAACGGTGCTTTTATCATTAAAAGAATTAAAATAAATTAGAGGTAAATATGTCACGGATATATAATTTTAGTGCAGGGCCGGCAATGTTGCCGCAGGATGTCATGAGTAAGGCTGCTTCTGAACTTACTGAATGGAGAGGCAGCGGCATGTCTATTATGGAAATGAGCCACAGAAGTAAGGAGTTTGTTTCGGTTGCTGAAAAAGCCGAAGCAGACCTGAGAGAGCTCCTGAATATCCCCGATACTTATAAGGTACTGTTTTTACAGGGAGGAGCTTCAAGTCAGTTTGCGATGGTACCGCTTAATCTACTAAGAGGAAATAATAAGGCAGACTATATTAATACAGGCACATGGTCCAAAAAGGCCATTGCAGAAGCAAAACGTTTCTGTGATGTTAATGTTGCAGCAACAAGCGAAGTAAGTAACTTTACAACTATTACTCCAAGAACTGACTGGACACTGAATAGTGACGCAGCTTATGTTCATTACACACCTAACGAAACAATCCAGGGTGTTGAATTTCATACAATCCCTGATACAGGAAATGTTCCTCTCGTAGCTGATATGTCATCTACAATTCTTTCAAGACCCATTGATGTATCAAAGTACGGATGTATTTATGCAGGTTCTCAAAAAAATATTGGTCCTGCAGGGCTAACTATAATAATAGTAAGAGAAGACCTTCTCGGTGATGAGCTGAAGGGAACTCCGACAATGTTCAGTTATGAAACTCATGCCAAAGCCGGATCAATGTACAATACTCCGCCAACATACAGCTGGTACATTGCAGGCCTTGTTTTTGAATGGATCAAGAACAAAGGCGGACTTGATGCAATGGCCGGAATAAACAGGAGAAAATCGGATAAACTATATGCTGCTATAGATAATTCAGACTTTTACAGTAATCCCGTTGAACTTGAAAGCCGCTCATGGATGAATGTACCTTTTATTCTTGCAAATGCAGATCTTGACGGAAAGTTCCTGGAAGAAGCAAAAGGAGCAGGTCTTGTGACACTTAAGGGACATAGAAGTGTTGGTGGAATGAGAGCTAGTATTTATAATGCAATGCCTGAAGAGGGTGTTGATGCCTTAATTGAATTTATGGCAGAATTTGAGAAGAAGAATAAATAATATTACTCAATAAACAAGAAATCATTAAAAAAAGAAGAGCATACTATGAAAGTACTTGTAAGTGACAATATTTCGGAAAAGGGAGTAAAAATACTGGAAAAGTCAGGCCTTAAGGTCGATGTAAAAACCGGTATGTCGCCTGAAAAACTGAAAAAAGAAATAGGCAAGTATGACGGCCTTGTTATCAGAAGCGCGACAAAAGTAACTAAGGACATTCTTGAATCAGCTAAAAACCTCAAGGTTATCGGGCGGGCTGGTTCCGGTCTTGATAATGTTGACAAGGTAGCTGCTACCAAACATGGTGTAGTTGTAATGAATACACCGGGAGGAAATACAGTTACAACCGCCGAGCACACAATGGCGCTCCTCTTTGCTATTGCCAGAAAGATCCCTCAGGCAACAGCTTCTATGAAAGCGATAAAGTGGGAAAAGAAAAAATTTATGGGTGTAGAGCTCTACGGTAAAACCCTCGGCATCATCGGTCTTGGAAATATAGGATCTCATGTTGCAAAGATGGCGCAGGGTATGGGAATGAACATAGTCACCTATGACCCGTTCCTGAACGAAGAAAAGGCAAAAACACTTGGAGTGAAGGTTGTTGAACTGGATGAATTATTTAAGACAGCTGATTTTATAACAAATCATATTCCTCTCACAAACGAGACTAAAAATCTTATAAGCACCAAAAGTATTGCAAAGATGAAAAAAGGTGTGATGATAATTAATGCAGCCCGTGGAGGAGTTGTTGATGAAGAAGCACTGTATAAAGCGCTGAAATCGGGCAAGGTTGCAGCAGCAGCCCTTGATGTATTTGAAACCGAACCTCCCAGTGAATCACCACTGCTTAAGTTGGACAATTTTGTGTGCACACCGCATCTCGGTGCTTCAACTCAAGATGCCCAGGAAAATGTAGCAATAGCAGTATCGAACCAGATCGTTGATTATCTGCTGCATGGGACGATAAGACACGCTGTTAACTTTCCTTCAGTATCAGCAGATTCTCTGCCCATGCTTCAGCCCTATATTAATCTCGCTGAAAGACTTGGCAGTTTCCTTTCCCAGAGTTTAAGCGGAAGCATAGATCAAATTACTATTGAGTATAAAGGTGCTGTAGCAGAACTTATGCTTGAGCCTATTTCCATTGCGGTATTAAAGGGGATTCTCACGCCGATTATGGAAGATGCTGTTAATTTTATTAATGCTCCTCTTATTGCAAAAGAGCGTGGTATTGAAGTGAAGGAAACAACATCACAGGATGCCGGAGACTATCACAATATGCTGGTAGTGCGAATTAAGTCAGGAAAGAAAGAGAGCATGGTTGCCGGTATGCTTCATGGTAAAAAAGACCCGCGTATTATACAGATAAACTGTTTTGCCGTCGAAGCGGTTCCTGAAGGTGAAATGCTTGTACTATATAATAATGACAAGCCGGGAGTAATCGGCAGCATAGGAACGATGCTTTCAAAGCACAAGATTAATATAGCCGGGATGCAGTTCGGCAGAGAGAAGAAAGGCGGCAAGGCCATCTCGGTTGTAAGTGTTGATACAACTGTATCAAAAGAAATCCTTGAGAAGATAAAGAAACTGCCCAATGTCCTTTCAGTAAACCAGATACACTTACCATCTTAATAGTATGAAAGATAAAAAGGGAGAAATAGGTGGAAAATGCGCAGTTAACTGCTGCAGCATTAATTCCTGTTTCTCATCCACTTTTTATAACTAATTAATAAGGAGCAGATAATGGCTAACATAGTGGTTGTCGGTGCCCAGTGGGGTGATGAAGGAAAAGGCAAAGTTGTCGACCTTCTGACGGAAAGCTCAGATGTCGTAGCACGATATCAGGGCGGACACAATGCCGGGCATACAGTAATCATCAAAAACAGGGAATTTATTCTGCACGTTATTCCCTCGGGCATACTTCACAAAGGCAAGAAGTGCATAATCGGTAACGGTGTTGTAATACACCCCGCTGCGCTGATAGAAGAAATTGAAGGTCTTAAAAAGAGAAGGATAAGTGTCGGCAAGAATCTATTTATAAGCGGCCGGGCGCATGTCATTATGCCTTACCACACCGTCCTCGATGGCAAGGATGAGGACTCAAAAGGTTCCAAGAAAATTGGAACTACAGGTCGGGGCATTGGCCCTTCCTATGTTGACAAGATGTCCAGGGTAGGGATCAGAATGGCAGACCTGCTGGACAGCGAAGGCTTCAAAGCAAAACTGAAGCGTAATGTTGCAGATGTTAACTTCTTACTGCAGCATAAATATAAGAGCAAAAAACTCAGCGTAAATAAAATCTACGACGAATACATGAAATATGCCGAGTACCTGGCCCCGTTTGTTACTGACACAGTAGTTATGATAAACAACCTGATGGAAGATGGAAAGAACGTATTATTCGAAGGTGCACAGGGAACGCTGCTTGATATTGACCACGGAACCTATCCCTATGTAACGTCTTCAAATGCCTGTGCAGGCGGTGTATGCACAGGTCTCGGAGTGAGCCCTGTAAGTGTGGACGGGATAGTAGGAATAGTAAAAGCATATACGACCCGTGTAGGAGAAGGCCCGTTCCCCACAGAGTTGCATGACGAACTGGGAGAGCATCTTCGGGCAAAAGGCGGCGAGTTTGGAGCAACAACTGGCAGAGCAAGAAGGTGCGGCTGGCTTGATATGATTGCCTTAAAGCACTCCATTAGAATAAACGGATTCACCGGGCTTGCACTGACAAAGCTTGATGTTCTGGACGGCCTTGATAAAATTAAAGTTTGTGTCGGATATACATATAAAGACCCGACCAACAGCTGCAGCTGCAGTAAAAAGGGCAAGCCCTGTAACCTTACAGATTTCCCACAGCAGGTAAATGTCCTTGAAAAATGTGAACCCGTTTACATTGAAATGGACGGATGGAAAAAGAGTACAAAGGGAGCTACAAAAATGAGCCAGCTTCCGAAACAGGCCCGCAGTTATATCAAGTACATCAGCGAAACACTAAATGTTGATATTGATATTATCTCAACAGGGCAAAAAAGGAGTGACACTATAATAGTGAATAATCCTTTTAAGAAAAAGCTCAGGCGCTAAACAATATCTATTGTATTCCAAGGGGGTTGTCTATCAGGCAACCTCCTTTTTTATTGCAATAAAATCACCATTACCCAACCCGTTACTATTCTTTCAGAAAAGCCCGGACTAATTAAAGTAAATACACCGGAAAGCCGATTTTAAACAAAAGGCATATGGCAGGGATATGGCCTCCTGTCCGTAAGGGGTTGCTAATTAAGAATAAAGTATTATTGGTTCAGGAGAGTATTCATGAAAATTTCAGCAATGATTAAACGTATAGTTAAATTTATTACATTTACGGATATTCCTATCCGTCAAAAATTGATTATATTTGCTGCTGCCGGAATAGGATGGTTTGTTGTTATAGCCCTGATTGGTCTCCTTGCCATGAAATATGTCAGCTATGCATCAAGTGAGCTGACCGACAATATTGTTCCCCAAATTCAGACAGGACAAAAAGTCGTCATTATGATAAGAGGGGCCAATGTATCTGCCAGCAATATTGTAATTCACGATGAAGAAGAGGTCATTATGGAGAATGCAAACAGGGCGCGACTTCTTGCAGACCGTGCCTCTGCTGCGCTTACCTCTCTTCTTGAGGGCGGCGTCATAAAAGACTACTCTGATCTTACAGGAGAACTTATTGATGAATTCAAGGTCCATGCCATAAAAGGAGACCTGCGAAGTGAAAGATATATAAGTGAGGCCCTTACCGGGAGCATACACCTCAGGGAGGTTCTGGATGACCTGGCTGCATTGAAGATGCAGGCAGTTGAGGGAGGGTCAGTCAGTCCTGGTGACAGGTATTTACTTATGCAAACCTTTGATGAATATAATAATGCCGCAGTCAGTCTTGTTACGACTCTGGGAAAATTTTCAGCCCATATCTCCACCATCCAGAAAACATATAACAAAAACATAAAGACCGTGCTTTATCAGGCAATGGTACTCGTAATAGCAATTGGATTTGTGGCTGTTACACTGCTCGCGGTATTCAGCTTCTTTTTAAAGAGGTCAATGACAAAGCCGCTGAAAGCGATTACTGAGCAGATCAAAGGACTGTCTGAAGGTGAAGTTGATCTCTCAAAACAGATAACCGTGGGATCTAAGGATGAAATTGCAGAGCTTTCTTCCAGTTTTAACACGCTTATGCACACAATTCATGACATGAATACCTATAAAAAGGTGATCGAGGAAGATGACACAATGGAAGATGTATATAACAGAATGTCAAAGGTCTTTTTTGAAAATCTCGGGCTTGATGACGTTTCTATCTATGAAGTCTCCAACATTAATAAGTCAATGAAATTAATTAACTCACCCTACTCTCGGGAGCATGTATGCTGCAATAAAGAGATACTGATTAACAGCAATATGTGCAGAGCAAGAAAAACGGGGCACACAGTTTCTTCTATGATCTATCCCGAGATTTGCAAGCAGTTTCTGCTTGCACCTGAAAAATATCATGTATGCATACCTCTGATCGTGGGCGCTACTATAGGTGGTGTAGTTCAGATACAATTTGAAAAAATGCAGGATGAAGAAAAACAGAAAGAGGTCCCTATTCTCAATTCGGCTTGTATTGTAAGGCAGGTATCAAAGGCGGAGCAATACATTAAAGAGTCATCTGCTGTCATAGAAGCGAAGCGATTGACCGATGCTTTGAGAGATTCTGCAGTAAGAGACCAGATGACCGGACTGTACAACAGGCGTTTCCTGGAAGAGTATGTTGAGACGCTGATAGCGAATGTAATGCGTAACGGAACGCAGCTGGGACTGTTGATGTGCGACCTTGACTACTTTAAAGAGGTCAACGATAAATACGGACACGATGTCGGAGACGCAGTGTTAAAAGAAAGCGCCAGTGTGATTGCAAAGAACGCCCGTACGGCAGACCTTGTTATAAGGTTCGGAGGCGAAGAATTCCTGGTAATAATTAATGACGCCAAAGACGGTGATGCACAGGAAGTAGCGGAGAGAATAAGAAAGAAAACAGAGCATACCAAGGTTAAGACAAACAGCGGAATAATCCAGAAGACAATCAGTATCGGCTACAGCGAATTCCCCAAAGATACCCAGAATTTCTGGGAGGCCATCAAGTATGCCGATATAGCTCTCTACAAGGCAAAAGAAACCGGCAGGAATCAGGTAATGCGGTTTGATAAGGAGATGTGGAGTAAAGATGCTTATTAAAATCGGCTTACCCCATATTACTTCATTGCGTTGACTACTACCCTGCCTTTTTGCTTACCCTGCAATATTAGCTCAATGTTTCGGTCAAGTTCTTCCAGAGAGATCTCTTTAGCCAGAAGATCAAGGTTTTTTAATTTCCATTCACCTGCTATTTTATCCCATATGTTCTGCCGCAAATCTGAAGCACAATTTCCGGAATCGATTCCTAACAGGCTTATGCCTCTTAGAATAAATGGAAAAACAGTAGTTTGAAGTTCAGGAGATGCTACATTACCACAGCATGTGATAACCCCGCCGTACTTTGTTGATTTGATCGTCGTTGCAAGAATATCCCCGCCTACTGTATCAATAGCGCCTGCCCATCTTCCCTTTAATAGAGGGCGACCTGATGTATCTGTCACATCACTCCTGTGAATCACCTCCTTTGCTCCAAGGTCAATCAGGAACTGTACTTCATCTTTCTTACCACTGGCCGCGACTACGTGATACCCTGCCTTGGCAAGAATGGCAACAGCTATGCTGCCCACTCCGCCTGTCGCTCCAGTCACCAATATTTCTCCCTGATTTGGAGTTACTCCCTGCTGCTCCATTTTAAATATGGACAATGCTGCAGTAAACCCGGCTGTTCCATACACCATGCTTTCCTTTAATGTAAGTGTATCAGGACACTTTACAATCCAGTCGGCAGGTACTCTAATATACTGGCCGAAGCCTCCAGGTGTGTTCATCCCGAGATCATAGCTTGTTACAATAACTTCATCTCCAGGTATGAATTCATCACTGGCACTCTCTTCAATAATCCCGGCTGAATCTATTCCCGGAGTATGGGGATAGTTTTTTGTTACACCCCTGTTGCCTGAAGCTGAGAGAGCATCCTTATAATTCAATGATGAGTAGTTGACCCTTACTAAAACATCTCCTTCAGGCAATTCACTAACGGACTTTTCATTAATCTCTCTTGAATACTGTCCGTCAGCAAGTTCCTTTACAACAAGGGCTTTAAACGTGGTGTCTGCCATATTACTGCTACCTCCGGTCCCTCAACTTAGCCAGCAATCTCAATATTTCTATGTACAGCCATACAAGTGTTACCATCAAACCAAATGCAGCGTACCACTCCATATACTTTGGCGCTCCATGTTCTGCGCCCTGTTCGATAAAGTCAAAGTCCAGGACTAAGTTCAGAGCTGCAATAACAACAACAAAGAGACTGAAGCCGATCCCGAGCAGACCGCTTTCATGAATAAAAGGAACGCCGATTCCAAAAAATCCTAGGATAATACTTATAAAATATATAAGGGCTATTCCCCCGGTTGCTGCAACGACTCCAAGTTTAAAGTTTTCTGTTGCTTTAATGACACCTGTTTTATAGGCAATTAAAAGTCCGAACAATGTCCCAAAGGTAAGACCCACAGCCTGAATGACTATCCCGGGATACCGGGCCTCTAATGTTGAAGAAAGTCCCCCTAGTAACAAACCCTCCAGCAATGCATATATCGGTGCAGTGATGGGTGCCCATTCTTTTTTGAATACAGTTATTACCGCTACAATCAAACCACCGATTGCTCCGCCAATCATCCAGGGCATCACGGCAGCAGGATTTCCAGATGTATAAAACATGTTCCAGGTCCAACCGGCTGAAACGAGTAAACAGCAGAGAAGCAGGGCCGTTATGTTGACAGTGCCCTGGACTGTCATGGGATTTGAAGCAGCTGACCCGGCCGTATAGCTCTGAAAAGTTTTTTTATTTAATGCAGGATTTGCTGTTCTCATTAATTTACTCCTATTGATATTCTTATCATCTTAGCATGTTTTTCTGCTATATGTATCAGGCAGCACTACGCTGTCAGCACCTGCCAATTTTCTAAACAGCATATAAAAAAGGCTCCCTGTGTAATGGGGTTTATTATTCCTGTTTCAATTGGGTTGATGTATCATTATACATGGGAGAGAATACTATTTTCCCGTCAGGACAAAGCTTGAAGGAGTGAAATATGAAGCACCGGCCTGATCTGTCACACGCTGAAATTACTTCATCTCTACCAGCATGAGTTCCATGGGACGATCGCTAAGATTCTCCGGTAAATATTTTATTCCCGTGTCCCAGAGAGTATTGCCTGCCTTTGCCGTTGTTTCAACGGTTTTACCATCAGGATATGTAACCCTGATGCGGTGGTCCGAGAGAAATATCAATACACCTTCTATATGTTCATGTCTCATATATTCATCATTAGGACCATACTTAAATCGAAGGACCCGTACGGCATCATTTTCAAAATCTATAGTACCGTGTTCCCTGACAGCTGCTTCCTTTTTCATATAGTACCTCCTTATTCACGGGCATTACTTTTTATTGAGCATTGTTAAGTATTAAAAAATATCATGTTAATGTTTATATAGCACAGAAATACTTTCCAATCCACTAAATTATTTATATTAGAGTCAGGGTGCATAAAAAGAGATGGTAATAGAAATACTATAATAGATACTATGTTCCGGTTATAGGACTAATAAATGTAGCGCTGGTATTTTAATGATATTATTGAATTAATAAGGAAAGAGATAAGTCCGGTAAGGGGACAGGGAATCCCACCCCGTCAGGGAATTTCAAACGGAGGCTTTACATCATCGTAAATTCTTACGGCAGAAAGTAGTCCGCTGCTCCCCTTTTCATATACTGCAATACCTGCCTGGGTAGGGAGATCGTTGTTCCCCCACTTGTTAATAGTATATTCAACAGCACAGTTTATCCCGTCATATGTGCAGGTGCAGTGCTCTAATGGAATGCCGCCATTGGAAAGCGCCATTTTATAGAATGTACTTACGGCAGACAGTCCCGTATGCTTGAACTCGCCGCCGCTGGGCTCTCTTACATAAGCCTCTTTTTCAAAAAGACCTATTATGGTTTCTGCATCTCCTTCTGAAAGGCATTTCATATACTGGTCAATCAGGGGAGGAACCTGTAGAGTGTCGGAAACGGGAAGGGTTGGAACGCGGACAGAATGATGCTTAAAAAGCGGCCACATACTATGGTAAATTCTTATTTGTGTAAATTTATCACCTTCAAGGTCTGCGATTACCGCTACGGGCAGATCAATACTTTCCCCTTTATAATCAAGGTGCAATATGCACTCTTCAACGGTTCTGTTGTCACCGGTAATTGAACCTATGTGATCTACCCTGGGGTTTCTGCGCTGCATCCATTGGCGATAATTCCGTACAAAATGATCAAAGGCGCGCTTGCCCTGAACGGGACCCTTCGTCGGTTCATTCAGAAAGGGTTCACCAACAAACATTGACCTGATGTCATTTATGTCTCCATCAAAAAGAGCTGCGTAGAAGTTCATAATAATTGCAGATGTGCTGGTTAAGGTATGCATAACGGTCATAAAGCCATAAATGTAAAGATCAGCGACCCCCTACAGAAACACGTATTACTAAATTATAGTCTAAATAATTCCATATGTCAGCAAGAAAATGTGTTTACAGGGATTACGTGTTTCAGGGCAGGGCAAACGATTTATGTACTGCTGAGCGCATAGTGTCAACCTATGCTAATTTGAATTCGATCATATAAGAGAAGAGCGAAGAATGGTGATGCTTCTGTCAGAACGTCTGATAGTTCCATCTTTTTCCATGGCGGCAAGTTCCCGATAAAAGGTTTCATGAGCAAGCCCCAGCTCGACGGCCAGTTGCTTGAAAGGGACCGGTACAACAATTACGCCGCTGTCCGGAGATGCGTTCAAAAGCAAATACCTGAAAATCCTTTCACGTGCAGAAAGTATATTTCTTAACTCCAGCCTTGTCCTCAGGGACCGTACCTGATGAGCAAAAACAGCTATGAATTGAGTTGCCATAAAAGAGTTTTTACTCATTGCATCAAGTACACTATCTCCTGGATAAAAGATAATTTCCGAGGGAACTGCAGCAACAGCATTACAATGATATATATCTGAAAAAAGAGAGGCCTCCGCAAAGCTCTCCCCTGAGTCGGCCATGTGCATAATGACAGAACGTCCCTCAATAGTGAACCGTTCCAGCCTTACCTGTCCCTCAACTACAATATATATATATCGGGCTGAATCTCCCTGCATAAAGATATAGTCCCCGGCCTGAAAGTGTTTCTTATCAGACTGCACGTAGTTTTTTAATAAATCATCAAGAGTATTCATATAGCTTTGTAAACCACTCAAAATAGTTTACCATCAAGTGCAGTTTCTCTGGTTTAACAGAATGCATAAAGTTCTATTTATCAGCATATTAGGTTATTTATGAACCGTCAAAATAACACCACTACGTAAACTTCTGTGACATATCACTCATTTCTTAGTGAATTCACGCTAGCAAATTAAGTAGGTGAGTTTATGGAATCTATATATTTCAATGAGTTTAATAATATTACCGTGTAAACTTGTTTGGCATTAATATTGCAATATATGTTTACAGTAGTAGAAGAAATATATTATGAAATAGTAACAACGCTAAAAGGAGGGGGTTATGAACACGAACCAGGTTGTGGTACGTTACTTGAACGGATCGGTTTCAAAGGGGAGAACGAGTGATTTTTCCCCAAACAAAAAAGCCTTCCATCTTGAAATGCTGGAAGGTCAGGTAATTGATATTGATTTAGACCAGCTAAAGGCTATTTTCTTTGTTAAGGACTATAAGGGAGATAAAAACCATATTAACTATTATGGCGATACAATCAACGGAGCAGGGCGAATAATCAAGGTCACCTTTTTTGACGGAGAAAGCATTACAGGCTATACACAGGGTTACTCTCCGGACCGCCTTGGATTTTTTATGAGTCCTGCAGAGACCAATGGCAATAATGACCGGATATTTGTAGTAAAGTCATCCACTGTAAAAGTTGAATTCTGCAGTGAGCTCTGTGACAAGAAAGAGGCTGCGACTACAACCTGATAAATTACTGCATCTGCTGCTCAGGGACGGCCTGTTAACCTGTGTAAATTGCCCTTTAACTTTTCACAGTGTACTTATCGACTAGCAGGTGCAGGTCTTTCCCGTATTTAGCTGCTTTCAAAGGGTCTGTCCTGTCCCAGCTTTCAAACTCTTTTTT
>PIVU01000077.1 GCA_003354025.1 Nitrospirota bacterium | reverse complement strand
CATATTCTGAATAAGGCAGGTGTTCTTACGACTCCAGGCAATGGGTTCGGGGACCCCGGTGAAGGGTACATCAGATTTGCGTTAACTGTTTCTGTAAAGCGTACCAGAGAAGCTGTTGAAAGAATAGCCGGTATCCTTTAATTTGATATGGCCACAGTATTTATAGGCATAGGCTCCAATCTAGGCGACAGGGAAGAAAATTGCAGAAACGCAATTAAACTCCTTATAGAGAGGGGCATCAAGGTAACCAAGCTATCGCCTAAGCTTGAGACTGACCCATGGGGAGTTAAAGACCAGCCTAAATTTATTAACGTGGTCATTGAGGCAGAAACGGATCAAGAACCGTCAGACCTCCTGAATGTTCTAAAAAATATTGAAGCTGAGCTGGGACGACGCGGAGAAATCCGCTGGGGGCCCAGAGTGATTGACCTGGACATTCTGTTATACGATACTCAGGTTATTAAAACCAACGGCCTTGAAATCCCTCACCCGGGAATGCGGGACAGAGATTTTGTCCTAAAGCCTCTTGCGAAAATTGCCCCCGATATTCAGCACCCTGTTTTCAGAAAAAGCATCAAAGAACTGCTTCATGAATTCCTGAACAAAGATACAGCTTGAAGGGAAGCTATATACCTGCAACAATGTCGCCAAAATTCTTAAGAATTGTTAAACCGAGGGTCTGGCTTTTTTCAGGGTGGAACTGAACAGCATAAACATTGTCTGTACAAACCGATGATGTAAATTCAACACCATAGTCAGTAGTAGTAGCGATAATACTGTCATCATCAGGGACAACATAGTAAGAATGCACAAAATAAAAATAGCTCTTGTCGGGAATCCCTTTAAACAGAGGGTTGCCGGTTTTTATATTTAACTGGTTCCAGCCCATTTGGGGTATTTTGAGAGTTTCCTGTTCAGGTCCAAACTCAAATTTGACAACTTTCCCCTTGAATATGTCCAGCCCGCTGCAAGTCCCGAATTCCTCGGATTCACTGAACAGCACCTGAAGGCCAAGGCATATTCCAAGATAGGGCTTTCCCTTTTTTACGGAATCAGCAACTGCCCCTACCAGACCAAGGTTATTCAGCTCTTTCATACAGTCCCTGAAAGCACCTACTCCGGGGAGCACAACCCCGTCAGCCCGCTCAATATCTTCAGGCTTATTGGTCACCATTACCTCTACTCCAACTTTTTGAAATCCCTTTTCAACACTCCTGAGATTTCCCATTCCATAGTCAATTATTGCAATCATAAGGTATATATTATGGATTTTTCAGGGACATTAATTCAATAGAGAGAATTATTATATATCAGGACTTGAAAAAATCGCTGATTTGGGTTATATTTCAAGCCGGAAAAAAAATGAGGTATAATTAATAAATATGGACTTAATACCAAAGAAAATATTCTTTACAAAAGGCGTCGGCATTCACAAGGATAAGCTTGCATCTTTTGAGCTTGCACTGAGAAAAGCAGGGATTGAGAAGTGTAATCTCGTGTATGTATCAAGTATTTTTCCACCCAAGTGTGAAATCATTCCTCGTCCAAAAGGGGTTAAGCTGATTAATCCGGGCCAGATAACATTCTGTGTAATGGCCAGGAGTGAGACAAGAGAACCTAACAGGCTCATCTCAGCTGCTGTAGGGCTGGCAGTCCCTAAAGACAGAGAGCATTACGGATATATTTCCGAACACCATTCTTATGGTGAAACAGCCAAAAAGGCAGGCGACTATGCCGAAGACCTGGCAGCAACAATGCTCGCAACAACTCTGGGTATCCCTTTTGACGTTGATGAGGCATATGACTCCAGGAAACAGGTTTACAAGGCGAGCCGGTATATTTTTACATCGAGAAATATCTGTCAGTCTGCAGAAGGCAACAAACACGGGAAATGGACAACAGCCATTGCCGCTGCAGTGATGTTATTATAAGAGTCAGCTTTCAACAATCAGTTCTCAGGCAAAACAGCATCATTATTATCAACCCGTTTCATGATGGACTGCGGTAAACAAATACTGTGAGCAATAAAACGATCCCTGATAATTTCGGCGGACTGCCGGACAAATATTCCAGCTACAAAAACTCCGACATAGTCATACTCCCCGTACCTTTCGACAAAACAAGTTCATGGATAAAAGGGGCTGACAAGGGACCTGCAGCCATCATCAACGCCTCAAAAAATATGGAGCTTTATGATATCGAGACCGGCACTGAAGTGTACACAAGAGGCATTCACACAGCCAAAGCAGTTGTTTCGTCTAATTCAAAAACAATGATTAACAAAGTGCAAAAGGTAGTGAGTAATTTTCTGGAAGACAGGAAATTTGTGACAGTTCTCGGTGGCGAGCATACGGTTTCACTGGGTTCCATAAAGGCCCATGCAGAGCGTTTCAGCAACTTAAGTATACTCCATCTCGATGCGCACACCGACATGAGAGACTCCTACGAAGGCAACAAATATAGTCATGCATGCGTAATGGCAAGGGCGAAAGAGGTAACTGACAAAATTATTTCTGTTGGAATAAGAAGCATGGATTCATCAGAGCTGAAGAATATAGATAGTGAATATATTTTCTATGCATCAAAAACCCGCAGGGACCGAAACTGGATCAACAAGGCTACGGGCAAGTTATCATCTAATGTATATATAACAGTTGACCTTGATGTATTCGATCCTTCAATAATGCCCTCAACGGGCACTCCCGAGCCTGGCGGCCCTGGATGGTATGACGTGCTGGAATTAATTGAGACCGTATCGAAAAAAAGAAACATTGTTGGTTTTGACATTGTTGAATTATGCCCGTCAAATAATCCGGCCCCTGACTTTCTGACAGCAAAGCTGATTTACAAAATATTTAGTCTTATATTTATTTAATCTATTATCTGCCGTTGTCTTCATTATAAGTTTACACGTTTATGATATTCTTACCTTTGTGTTTGAGATGGGTAACGCTATGTCAATGTCACTAATCCCTTCTAAATAGACACTGAAGACATTTCACAATCAAACAGGCCATAAAAAAGAAAGAGATAACGTATAATTTATGCGTAAGTAATAATGTGAGGATAAAAATTACACTGAGAATATCCTGGTGGACAAGTTAGTTAGAGCTAAAGAATGAAAAACAAAAACCTCATTAATTATGCCTGAGCTCCTCATGAAAATAATAAAACTGGCAGCTACGCTCTTAAGCGTTTCATAGGAATTATATGGGATTAAGGAAATATAAAAACATAAACCGCTTTTTGGTAGATAAGAGGGTAGAGCGGTTTGCAGGCAATATTGAATACGGAAAAACAGTACTTGATGTTGGTGCCGGGAGTGCCCGTTACAGGAACTTTTTTAGGAATAATCAATATATTACGATAGATATTGGACTTGAGCAAAAAAGCAATAAGGGAATTGATATAGTAGCTGACATTCTTGATATGCCCCTAAACAGTTCCTCGATTGACTATATGATGTGTGTTGAAGTGCTGGAACACATTCCTGATGGGAACCTTCTCTTAAAGGAACTGAGTAGGGTTTTGATAAGTAACGGCAAGCTACTATTAACCGTACCATTATGTTTTGGTGAGCACATGGAGCCACATGATTACTACAGATATACGCAGTACTCGATGAAGGATATGTTTGAAGCAAATGGTTTCAGAGTGTTGAGTATGGAAAAAAGGGGTGGCTATTTCACACTTTTAAGTTTTCTAGTCGGGCACCTGCCTGACCAGATTGAAAGAGCACGGAACATTCCCGCTCTGCTCAGGAAGCTTTTTAAAGGCCTGCTAAGATGGCCTTTTACATATTTTCTTGCGCCTATTCTAATCAAGTTGGATCGATTTGATGAAAAAAAGAGCTTTACTCTCGGATATTTTTATGAGGTTCAGAAAATTGACTAAACGTGTAGAAGTCAAGAAAAGTATTTACAATCTATGACCCACTAAATCAGTAAATAAGTCACTGCATTTTGGTTAGGCTAAAATAGTTTACCCAAACAACTAAACAAGGGAGGAAGAACCAAGACTCAACAATAATATATCATAAACAGGAAGTTTAATTACAATAAACTCTTTTTAGAACTTAAGTCCCTGCTCACAACAATAATTACAGCTATAAAAAGGAATATCATCATGCCATAGCTTTCCTGCCACATGCCGGTCGTTACATTAACCATTGCATAAGAAATGATGACTCCTATGCAGCCTAGCATAAAGTAATGCCCTTCAGATTCGTCTTTCACCTTAAGGGTTTTAAAGATATTTCTCAGTACAGCACCCCACATTATAATAAAGATTGCAAGCCCCACCAGCCCGATCTCAAAAACAATTTGCAGCACCAGATTATGAGGATTTACCCTTCCATACATTAACTTGGCATCTTCAATATAATACGTATATGCACTTGGTAGTTTTTCTTTCCAGTACTCTTCCGAGTTTTTTTCCTGGACCAACCATGCCAGTTTTTTCCATCCATAACCATATCCAGTTAGAGGTCTATCCTCTATAAATTCAATCACAACCTGCCAAAGTCCCAGCCTGTTAGTCAGTCCTGTATCAGAAGTATAGGTTTCAGTGTTAAATAAAGTCTTATACCGTAACAACCCTTCATTATTTGTAGTACATACTAATGAGACAAATAAAACTCCTGCTATAACAAAAGCGAATACGACCCTGTAATGTTTCGTTAAAAGAAAAATCACCATGATTGAGATTATAACTGCAAGCAGCTGCGTTCTGCCATTATAAATATAAACAAGATATCCCCCTAATATCAGAGTAAATATACCTGTCCATTTTTTCCATGACACCTCTTTTGCTGACACAAGCCAAACCGCTATAAAAGGAAGATAAAATGTTGCGTTATCAGCATAGTTGGCAAAATAATAATGGCTGACGGTTCTCCACGAGATTGAGGGCGCCAGACTCACGAGGGTTGGCCAATCTCTGACAGCATTTTCCACTAGCGAAGCGATAGTTACAGCTGTAAAACTGAAAACCACTATCGTAAGAAGGTTTTTCATATCACGAAAATTTTTAAACTCGGAGATAGTTATAAGAACTACAACAGCATGCTTCAACAAATTTTTTCTAATGGCAGTTAAACTCTCTGCAGGAAAAGGCCCCGCAATTGACACGAGCAAAGACCACCCCAAAATTGATACTATCGCAATCACTACAGCATCTTTAAGGAAATCCGTTTTTAGTTCACGCCTGCTGATTTTTATTAAAAAAAGCAACAGAAGTGCATAGAAACTTACTTCCCTGAAAGAATTGAAATGATTAAATGGCTGAAAAAAAACCAGGACATATAAAAAAAACCTGATTGTCCTCGAAATGTTATTTTTATCAAAAAAATTAATTATTGTACTACCTCTCATGAACATTATTAAATAGAATAAAAACTACTTTGTATGGGTGATGTCATTGACGATTGTCATTTTTTCAATCTGACGACAGATGTTGTCCCAGTTGAATTCATCTACAATCCTGTTTCTTCCTCTAACACCTACTTTTTCAGCTAAAGCAGGGTTGGATAACAAATCAATGCACTTTCGCGCTATTTCATTGGAGTCAAGTGGATTAACTAAAAAGCCGCTTACGTCTTCAATGATGGCCTCTGAAGTGCCACCTATATTACTTCCTATTACCGGCTTTTCACAAGCATTCGCCTCGAGATATGTAATGCCAAAACCTTCGATGTCGCCTTTACCCAATATTTCACGGCTGGGCATAATGTAAAGGTCACAGGAGTTGTAATACCTGACCCGCATATCATTGGGAATAAACCCGGTAAATATAATATCATTAGTCAAACTCAATGATGCAGCCAGGTCTTTTAAAGTATGTTCATAATTTCCTTTGCCGCATATGATGTACTTAACGTTTGGAATACTTTCCTTAATACGCGGTAGTGCCCTTATGACCATGTCATGGCCTTTTCGCTCAACTAATCGTGCTAGTGTTAAAATAATTTTATTGCCCGTCAAACCATACTTATCAACAAGCTGCTTGTCCGGACCCGATGGAGTAAAATATTTAAAATCGACCCCGTTGTATACGATTTTAATTTTATCATCTATTTCAGACAAGCCTCCAAGACGGTCAATGAGTTTCTGTGCGGTATATTGGCTGACACAAAATATGTGCTTAGCCCGCCTGAACACAGCTCTCATTTTCCTTTGCCAATAAAAACTGTTATACCTTGGGTTTAGTATCTCATTTCCATGAACTGTTACCGACATATTGACCCCGTATTTCTTTGCAACACGGCTTGCTGCAATACCCGAGGGATACCAGGACTGGGCCATGATAAGGTCATATTTATGTTTCCTGACTAACTGGTCAAGTTTGAAAGTATGATAGTATGCCTTAAGGTAATGATCTTTAACATTTTTTATTCTGTGGACATTGAATGGTAGGCCCAGATCAAAATCGTGATCAGCATCCATCTGAGCAGGTGCAAGCACATCAACTGTGTGATCTAGTTCATGCAGTCCTTTGGCTACTTCATAGGCAACAGTAGCTATTCCGCCATCCCATAGGGGAAAATCAGGAGTGGCTATCAATACTCTCATCAGGCTACCTCTTTATCTTATTTAAAAACAGAGTGGAATAGGTTGTATTTTCACTAAAAAAAGTATGCAAACAATTCTTCATGAAGTCTTTTGCCCTACAACTAAAATACCAGTAGCAAAGTCAACATCGAGAAACTTAAAAACAGGTTTTAAAAGTGAAGCCATAATGCGATATTTCAGTTTTCTTTTAGCAGATACTCTGATTATTTGAATATCAATAAATCCTAACCTGAACAATAAGCCTCCAAGGTCATGATAGCGGTACGATGTTGTGTGTGTACAATCAACTGAAAAAGCTGTTGGATGACAATTGTTAGGGATTGTTATGAAAGTTCTTCCACCAGGCTCCAGTAATTGGATACATCTCTGCAATAATTCAGTTCCCTTATTTAATGATAAATGCTCTATTACATCAAGAATCATGATACCACTAAATTTTTCGTCTATATCATTTAGAGAGTAATAGTCATGAAACCTTGTATCGTCAGCATCCATGCTTTTGTATTCTATGTTTTTTTGATTACTACAAATTTCTCCAACAAATCTATCGCCTGCGCCAATATCCAGCAACTTACCATTAAATTCCTGCAGTATGCTTTTGATAAGCATTTTTTTTGTACTATACACAAGGGGTATTTTGTGAATAGAGGGGTATTGCTTACTCACCTTAGTCCTAGCTTCCTTAATATCACTCCATGCTGTAAAACTTTCTTGATCAATTTTATTTTGCATTATTTCTCTCAAGGACATCGTCTATCACTGTTTGTACCCCATCCGTATACTTCTTAATTGAATAGTTCTCCATTACATGGACCCTGGCTGACCTTCCGATATTGTGCCTTAGTTGATCATCGGACATCATTTTCAAGACAGCACCGGCAAGTTCCGTTGTATCATGTTTTTTAAACAGCAGGCCGGTTTTATTATTTTCAATTAATTCTTCAACTCCACTGATTCTAGCGGCAATAACTGGTTTTCCCATAAGCATTGCCTCAAGAATGACCCGGGGCAGCCCCTCTTTCTCGGAAGTCATAGTGAATATGTCCATAATATTACAGTACGATATGGCATCAGATTGAAAACCCGTAAAGATAACGCTGGATTCAAGTTTTCTGCTTTTTACGAGTTTAAGCAGACTGGCTTTTTCAGGACCATCTCCTAATATAAGACATTTAACCGGGCATGGTGCCCTCTGTATAATGACCGGTAAAGCTTCTATTAAATCGTTTATACGTTTTCTTTTGATTAGGGACCCAACTGCTCCTATTATAAAGTCGCCATCTGAAATTCCCCATCTTTTTTTTATGTCCTGAGAGGATATCAGGGGCGTTGTCTCAGGGTCAATTCCATTATGGACAACTATACACTTTGTGGGGTCAATACCCCGCTTAACCAATGCACTTTTAACACCGGCTGAAACACAAATAATTTTTGACAGAATTTTATTAGCAGCTCTTACCTCCCAGGGCTTTAATTCTGTCTCTATACGGCTATGCTGCAATACCGGAACATTAGTCATTTCTGACGCAAGTATACCTTCAAGATTTGATGATGGTTGGTTATTCATGTACAGCAGGTCCATGTTTTGATTGATCAAAATATCCGCAATTCTTTTTGCATTCCTTTTGATTCTGCTTTGATAATCAATGAAATAAATAAATCTCTGTTTTAGTTCCTTACTGAAAAATAAACTTGCCCTGCCTAATTCTTTTATGATTTTAATTAGA
The DNA here is from genome assembly GCA_003354025.1 of Nitrospirota bacterium. Classification (GTDB taxonomy): domain Bacteria; phylum Nitrospirota; class Thermodesulfovibrionia; order UBA6902; family UBA6902; genus Glo-13. The sequence continues at coordinate 6,203 of PIVU01000077.1, read as the reverse complement.
GCAGTCTGCTTTGTCTGAGGTAAAAGTAAAAAATCTAGACCCAATTTCTCAATTTCTGATTTTATGTCAGAATCTTTACCCCTTTTGCAGTTGTCATAGAACAGGACGGATAAACGATATTTTTTTCTATCAATTCTTTTTAACAATTCAAGGAGGCTGTTTGTACCGCCCCCCCATTCCTTCCCTGTATCAAGTATTAAAATATTACTCACTATCTGCTCGCCGTCCATTTTATTCAGGACCATCTGTTCATTAAATATTGTTTAATAATTTGCGGGATAACCGATATATTCTGCATATTTATTTATATTTACTGTAAATTCTGCATAAGTGTCAACATCTCCATGTTCCTCGGAACCCCTGAATGTATCAACTGCTACAACCTTAGCTCCATGTTTTTGTGCTCCATGCAGTAGGCATAAAGTCGATTTCCCTTTCCAACTGCCTATCTCAAGTATAATTCTATCTTTTGTTATTTGTGATGCATGTTTTATTAAAAGCTTGGTCTCTGAATCAGTCTGCCATCCATCAATTTCCTTTAAGAACTTCATGTTGCTCATAATATAATATCCCTCTACTGTTATCTTCTAGATTTATGTTTATCCTGGAGCAGGGATAACATTAGCAGCAAGTTCAAATAGAATCAAGTTGTGTTTAATACCTCTTGGAGCTGCTGAGTTATTATTTTATTACTAAAGAGCGCTGTGGCCCTGTCCCTGCTTAGTGCGGCCAGATTTCCCGCAAGTGATTTATCATGCTTTAACTTGATAATTGCTTCTGTAAGTCCACTAAAATCTCCTGACTGTACTAAGATGCCTGCATCTCCGACGACCTCGGGGATTGATCCGCTCGAGGTTGAAATCACGGGAGTTCCGCTTGCCATTGACTCTGCCATTACCATACCGAACTGCTCCTGCCACGTCATGATAGGGTAGCTTGGTAAAACAAGAACGTCCGCCATTCTATAAACATCCGGCATATCGTTGTAAGACATAAATCCAAGGAACCTGAAGTACTCGTCTGTTCCGGAGTCTTTCATAATCTTTTTCATAGTTTCCTTTTGTGCACCTTTTCCCGCTACAGCAAAAACAATATCTTTTATCCCTTTTTGTTTCATAATCCTTGCTGCATATACCAGGTTATGTATCCCCTTCCATGAGACCAGTTTCCCTACATAGAGGACTATGTATGAAGTCTCAGGTATATTCATTTTATTCATGAGCTTGCCAGGCTTTTCCCCTGGTTTAAACCTGTCCAGGGCCACTCCTGGATAAATAACCCTGATCTTCTTTTCATCTACTCCCTCGATCTGTAAAGCCCTTTTTGCAGTATTTGTGAACGGCAAAAAAAGGTCAACTTTGTCCATGACAAATTCTTTATAATAATCCATTTTATTATCGAAAACAGACCTGTAAGGGATATTTTCCCACCAGGCGAGAATAAACTTGTAGCCATATTTTTCCTTAAGGCTGGCTAGAGTATAAGATGATCTAAGTACATCGCACGAATATACAATATCCAATTCTTTTAAGTACTGTTGCATTGAAAAATAATAAAAGTCCATCCTTTTGAATGGGGGCCGCAGGACCCTTCTATAAGCTGTTGCGGGATTCTTTAAAGCTAATGCGATTTCAGTTGAATGACTTAGAAATACTTTTTTCATATCTATGGAACTAACATCATAGTCATTCCTCTGTCCAACAAAAACCGATATGTCAAATTTGTCCTGAAGCGGCTCAAAACGCTGCAATGCCCATTTATTGACTTTATTGTCCAGAATTATCCCGACCTTCAGTTTGCGGTCCATTGTTAAGTTACGTCCTTTTCAATCTTAAATATAGCTCCGAAAGTATAACATTTGTATATATAGTAAGACTTTTTTTCAACCACCATGAACTGTCTTTCACCGCTATCCGACGAATTGCAAAGGGATTGGAACTTTCATTGTTTACGCCATAGTCTGTAGTAAATAATGCTTTATAACCTCTTTCTTTTGCAGACCTCATTGCCTGGTCACTGTATCTTCCCATAGGCCAGCATAGGCCAGCGCACTCCCTCATGAGCCTCTCTTCAATTACTCGTTTGGACTCCCTAAGCTCTGTTTCAAGTTCCTTTTCACCCAACTGATGGCATTTCAAGTGACTATGTGTATGTGAGTGAAATTCAACAAGACCGCTTTTATCCATCTCACTAATTAAGTCCCAGCTTAGCATAGCCTTACTGCCCTTATTATTATTTACCAGTAGACCAGCCTCTTCATGTGTCGGTATGTGGAGGCCACTAATCAACGTTTTGTCAGAAGTACTTCCAATCCAGCCTGTTACTAAAAATATGGTTGCGTTTATCCCGTACTTTTTCAGCACTGGATATGCATAAACATAATTATCAAGCCAACCATCATCAAATGTTACCATCACGGCCTTTTCTTTAAGATGTAATTCTCCACTAATATAGGACCTTAGCTCGTGAGTTTTTAAAGTTCTGTATCCTGACATACTCAGAAATTGCATTTGTTTCTCAAATGTCTCAGGTGTAACAGTAACCATATCGCCCTTATGGTTATTCACGTGGTGATACATAAGAACCGGAACGGGTCTCATGAATTGACACTCTGAAGCAGTGATAAATATAGAGCGTGCATTTCCTTACACATCTTCTCTACAGAAAATGCCTGTTTGACCATCTTTCTACCTTCAATACCCATTGTTTTTCCTCTATCATTTTTCTTGAGCATCCTAATGACTGCCTGTGACAGAGCAAGAGGGTCATTCGCTCTAACCAGGTAGCCATTTACTTCATTCTTTATGATCTCACCGACTCCTCCTACATTAGTTCCTATGACTGGATTTTCCATGGCCATCGCCTCAATAAATGATGTTCCAAGGGCCTCCTGCAAAGTAGGAAGGACAAAAATATCTATTGATTTCAATATGTCCGGGATATCATTTCTTAATCCCAGCATAAATACCCTCCCATTAAGTCCGCGTGTCCTTATTTCTTCTGAAAGAACATGTTCCTGAGGGCCGTTACCTGCAAAAACAAATACCCCATCCGGGACTTCTTTCAATATATTATTCATTGCATCAAGGAGGATGTGATGACCCTTTTTCCTTCTCAAAATTGATACTGTACCGATGATGGGCGTACTAGAGGCAAGCCCAAGCTCCTGTCGTAAATTGTCTTTTGCCATATCAGGATCAAAGCTGTGCAAGTCTACACAGGTATGAATTGCTACTATTTTTGACGGAGCAATGCCCTCACTGATTAAATAATTCCTGACATATTCGCTTACTGTGACAATTTTATGGGCCAGAAAGTTATACGTAAATTTTGAAGTTATGGGCAATGCAAGGTGTCTTGTTCTGACAATAGCGGGGTTTTTCTCGGACAGCCTTCCGGCTATCCCGGCAAGTAGAGTATCTCTGCCGCTATGAGTATTAATTAAGTCAACGTCTTCATCTCTAATCAGTTTCAGCACAGCTCTCACCGCAAAGATATCCCAGCTATTTTTCATATTGCACGTATGCACCTCAATACCCGCTGCTGCGGCTTTTTCCCCAAGAACACTCCCGGGCTGGCAAAGAATAATGATACGCACACCAAGTTTCATCAGTTCGAGAGATTCACGGAAGGTTCTCACCTCCTGCCCTCCCCAGCCTTTGGAGGATTCCGTATGAAGAACAGTCATGTTTTTTTCAGTATTCATTACAATTAGTTTTTCAGCTATTTAATAACTCATTCTCTTTTATTAAGCTCAGGATATCCGCAGGAGAAATACTATCGACATGAGAGCCTTTCTTAATCATAAACTGCTTAAGGTCTTTGTGCATCCAGTTTCCGACTGAAGCAGACCCTCCCCATAGTGAAATTGTGGGAGTCTTGACACTTGCCCCGATATGCATGGATCCACCTTCGCCGCATATCAGTAAATCCGCTCCATCGACCAGAGCAGCAAAATCCATGATCTTAGCCACTTCATCAAAATAGTACGCATTATTAATTTTCTCCGATAAATATAAAGCCCTTTCTTTATCAGAAGGTATAGATGTGATTATGACAGCAGCATCATAATTCCTCACAATAAGGTCAGCAGTTTCTTTATACTTTTCAAGAGGCCATGAAGTATCGGTCCTGTTATTGCTGATATTCAAAACAACCAGGTTTTTCGAATTCCTAATATCATTACTCTTAATAAAACTACGCACCCTTTCTTGAGATTCTTCTGGAATATTAAAACCTATGTCCCTGACCGGATCTTCTATTCCAAGAGTTCCTATCATTGCTAGAAAAATATCTATTATATGATTGGGAAGCCAACTTTCCTTCACTTGAAGAGGAACGTTATAACAATGTTGAAGGGGATGCCACTTATCCGGCATACATCCCATTCGATATCGAGCACCGCTCATAAAAGTCATGAGCGCTGAGGTAGATGAAAACCCGGCCTTCAGGACTATGGCAAGGTCAAACTTTTCCTTGCTCTGACTGAAGAGTCGCCAAAAATTAAGATACTTGTTTTTGAATATGCCCTTCCCTTTTTTGTATACAATCACATTATCTATAAAGGTCGCATCCTTAATAATTATGGAATTCGTGGCTTCAGCCAGTACCGTTATCCGCGCCTGAGGGAATGCTTTGCGCAGTGTCTTCAATACAGGCAAAGCGCATATCATATCGCCGATATTATTTCGCCGTATTACAAGAATACTATTTATGTGTTCTTTTAAATCCGATATGTTCATTTATAACAAAGAGATGGCATTAACCAGGGTATGAAAATATGTGAACGCTACATTGACGGTTTTTGACCGCCCCGTTCTGCTCTGATTACTTCAATACCATGAATGACGGCATTATAAATATCCTGCAGCGGCAGCTCATGGAGACATTTCAGGTCATCACATGACTTCTTCCAGCAGGGCTCGCAGGATACACCGGAACATATTTTTTTACCTCTGCCAAACAGATCGATCTCCTCGGCGCAGGACAGTCCGAACCAGACCACAGTATATTTACCGAGCCCGATGGCAAGATGCATTCCCAGTGAATCTCCGGAAACTACAATGTCCGTCATGTCAACATATACAACACCTCTGCGCAGCCCCTCCGTAGTCGGGGTATTTATAGTGAGGTCTCCACAGAGCGTATGAATCTCCAGATTTCGTTCTGTATCTTCCCGTCCTCCCAGAAGCATGAGCTTTAATTCAGGACTGTAAGCATGAAGCATTTTCATTAACGTTACATGCTGCGCAACGGTCATTTTCTTATTGGGAAACAGATTTGAACAGCCTGTATTAAAACCAACAACAATGTCATCCTGCGACAATCCTGAATTTTCAGTCCATTCTTTTTTATAGTTTACCTCGTCCCCGTCAAGTATCAGTTCATATCTTTCCCCGCTATAAGGAAGCTCTGCAGTTTCATGGATAATGTCAACTACAGTACGTTTATTTTTATGAAACTTCAGAGTATCATTCAATCCCAGCTCATAGTTATACAGAGCCCCTTTATTCAGAGGGATTATATTCCCCCGAGGGGAAAGCCCAAAGCCGCATTTACTATACGCCTGCAAGCTGTTAGCAAACGCTGCGGAATAGAAAGACTTGTCCAGAGAAATCATAATATCAAACCGCATCTGGCCAAGCAGCATCCGGTTCTCATCACTCCACGGCAGCACACGGTCAATGAAAGGGTTATTTGCAAGGAGAGGAAGAGCTTCAGGCCTGGTCAGCCATATCAGATATGATTCAGGGTACTTCTCTTTTACTGCCCGGAGCAATGATGCAGACATTAGGACCGCACCCTGAGCTTCCAGAGATATGACAAGGATATATTCTTTAACCGGCTGAGGGTCATCACACTTTTCACAGACCCTGTAGGGTTCGCAGGGCTTATAACCTGTGAACTTTAAACAGTCAGGAACCTTATAGAAATTATCTTCATTCATATATATTCGTCACATCCATGATTTCAGCTCAATTATTATATAACATTTTATAGTTCGGTTTTTGGTCTGAAAATTGCGTCTACAGCCTTTCTTGCATCATCGGGGTTAACTGCAGTCATGCACTCCCTCAGATCGATTCCTTCACACATGCCTTTGCGGCAGGGTTTGCATTCCATGTCCTTTGAAAGGACAATGTGGTCATCACCATAGGGTGCCCAGGCTGCTTCACTGGTCGGGCCGAAAAGGGCAATAACAG
>PIVU01000563.1 GCA_003354025.1 Nitrospirota bacterium | reverse complement strand
CATAGTGCATGTACGGACGCATCCGGTATTACTAAAGCACTAATGGACGAAGTTCATGAGTACTTTACAACAAAAGAGCTGCCTAACAAAGTAAGGCTTGCGGTTGCATGTTGTGTTAATATGTGCGGCGCGGTTCACGTATCTGATATAGCTGTTGTTGCTGTGCACAGAAAAGTGCCTGTAATTGATAATTCAATGGTAGGAAAAACTTGTGAAATCCCGACAACAGTCGGATCATGCCCTACTTCAGCTATCAGGCCTAATCCAAAAGATAAGACCGTTGTGATTAATGAAGAAAAGTGCATGTACTGCGGTAACTGCTTCACAGTCTGTCCTCCGATTGACATTCACAATCCGGAAGAAGACGGCGTTGCAATCGTGGTTGGCGGAAAAATTGGAAGTCTCAGGACCAGTCCAAAATTCTCCAAACTGGCGATCCCGTTCATGTATAATGAGCCACCAAGATGGCCGAAAGTTGTAGATGCGATCAAGAACATTATTGACGTATATGCAGCCAATGCCAGAAAGCATGAGAGAGTCGGAGAGTGGATTGAGAGAGTAGGATGGGAAGATTTCTTCAAACTCACTGGTATCGAGTTCACATACCAGCACATTGATGACTTCACATTCATGAGAGACACACTCAGGACTTCAGCAGCATTTAAGTACTAAAGTAACAAACAGAATGGCAGGTAGTTCCGCGCAAAAAGGAACTACTTGCCGTTTTTTGTAGCGGTGATTTATAGCTTGACAAATCGATTTGTAAAAGTTAGTTTATTATCGCAACCCATTTTATTTAATAAATTTTAATAAGAGGTGGAGATATGGAACAA
>PIVU01000562.1 GCA_003354025.1 Nitrospirota bacterium | reverse complement strand
CCATCACCAAGGATTCGCTCATCACTTTTAATCCGTTCAATCGACCGGCGCAGAATCTTTGCCGTCGACCATCCTCCAAGGCTACGGATCAAACCACCGCCTGTTAGCTCCGGGCGTCGGCCCAGTTCGACACCTTTTTTTACAAAATCTCGGTAATGACGCCGGGCTGCCGATTTGCTCTTCCCGAACTGATGCAGTATGTAAGAAACATCCTGCCAGTTGCTTGCATGCTTTCCAATAAGCCTGCTGTGCCCACAGTAGAGATACCGATCCAGTTTTCTAAAATCGCTCACAACTTTTGCTCGAAGAGGATTCAAATGGATATAGCGGACCAGTTCCAACAGGTAAGCATCTTCCTGGCACAAAATGGATTTGCCTGCCCCGTTAAATATAGGTTAAAGAAAGCAGCACAGTCCTATGAAAGAGATAATTTGCTTTGGATGCTATTGATTCGATTTTCCATTTAACTGGGGTAGCGATTCTGAAAAAGCTTACCGTGACGACGGTGCCTGCGGTTAAAATAGGCAGCATGACCTGTCAGTACCCGCTGCATGATTGTTGAAATCGGTGTGTTGCCGGTTTTTAGAAGGAGATGAACGTGATTGGGTATAAGCGCCCATGCGTAACAAGGCGTGCCGGTATCGGATAAAACATTACCGAGACGATCAAGGAAATTATCTCTGTCCTTATTATCGCGGAATATCTTTCTGCGTTCGATACCCCTGATAATGATGTGATGCAACGCGCCAGGAGCGTCTATTCGGGCTTTTCGTGGCATACACCCTTTTATCACAAAAAATGAATTTTATAAACTTATAATTTTATGTACGTCCC
>PIVU01000076.1 GCA_003354025.1 Nitrospirota bacterium | reverse complement strand
ATGTGGCCCTGTCCTTTTTAAAATAAACTATCCCGTTAACGGGACCGACTCTGTATGTTGAATCAGAAAGCTCTGCAACGGCATCATCAAGATCGATCTTGCCTTCAAGTTGAGGATTATTCCACCCCCCTGTAATCGCAACATTAAATTTACCTGCCCCTCTGATAGAAGAAATGTTGTCCGATACAATACGTAAAGGAGCAAGTTCCATGTTTCCATTCAATGACAGGTCATAATATTCATTAAGTATCATTGATCCAGACAAATCAAGGTTTGCATTGTCTCCGGTCAATGTAAACGCATCAACAGTATATAAATTATCTTTGAGCCCCATGACTATAGCTTTCTTATTTTTGAGAGTGTATCCATAGAGACTTAATTCAACAGTATCAAAACTAGAGTTTACAGATACTGTATTCCCTCTACCGTTAATGGAGATGTCACCTTCCATAGTCAGAGCCAGGTCGCGTGGCGGGTCTTTAATCAGTCCGCTAAGGAGAAAACCATAGTCATTTCTCAGAAACTTCAGATCAACAAACCATATATTGCTCCCACCAATAGATGCTTTTAGATCTGCAGTTACCCTGGCATCTGCAAAACTACCACTTGCAGCAACCTTGTTATCCTTAAGACTGCCGATGATCATTCCATCTCCCAGACTAACATCTCTGAAAGAACCATCTGTTAGGGTTGCTGAATATTCAAAGTTTGGTTTCTCAATGTTCCCGTCTCCTCTGATTTTAAGACTCACAGCAGCGTCTATATCCTGGTCACTGAACAGGGAATAGTCTGCAAGCCTGATATTATCTGATGCAAGAGAAACTTCATATTGACCGTTAAAATAAATCTTACCCTCGGCATTAAAAACTGTATTACCCCAGTTACCATTTACTGAATGCAATTTTATCCTGTCAGGGTATAGCTGCGGTTTAATATTAACAATATCAATTTTTTGCCCTAACAACTCTCCATTCTTTACAGTCAGATCTCCTCCTGACTTATAGTTTTCACTATCTCCTTCAAAGTATAGCTCTCCATCGGCAGCTCCCTTAACTGGTATTTTCTTGTAAGCGGCCTCAATAAAGGGAACGATATTAACATTGTTAATTGATGCCTCTGCCTTGTAATAGGTGTCCCTGAATGAAAATAATTCCGTAGATTCCCTGAAACTAAGCTGTCCGGTGAAATCATATTGAGCATTGCCCTGTTCGATTATCATTTGTGTTACGTCCAATGATTTAATGCTGTATGTCAAATCTGCAAATGCAGAATCAAATATCATTCCATGAATACTGCCCGAATCAGCTTCGAGCCTGCCAGATATTTCAGGATCATCAAGTGGTCCCGCAGCCTGACCTATAAAGCGTACAGGTGCAATAAAGCGCTTGTATCCAGGAGTTGTAATGTCTGCCGCAATTTCACTTTCAAGCAGCATGTCAAGCTGTAGTAGTTCACTGTTAAAATCAATTGAACCATTAAGAAGGAGTGAGGATTGAAGAGAAGACAATATGGAATCCTGAAACCATAGAACATTGTCTTTCAGCTCTATGTTAGCAAAAATTGTTTTCAGCCTTGCATATATTTCATCGCCCTTCTCTGAAGTATTGATGTATTGTATATCGGACTTAATATACATTTCCTCATGATTGCGCTGATCAAGCTGCAGATGACCTTCGAGAGTACCTTCCTGAAATGGGTCTTCCCACCCGATAAATGCGAATAATTTTTTACTGTTAATTCCAGAAAGATCAGCGTTAATATAATAATCTGCGTCAGGTATAGTAATATGTGCATTGCCTGCAAAAGAACCGTCATAAGTACTTGCAGTAAACCTGCTCAGAGCAAACTTAAGGTTTCTATATGAAATGTCTCCGCTAAGGTCATTCACAGGCAGGGTAGTAAAGACTGCGTTATCCAACTCGGCCCTTCCTTTGCCGATAATATCGGGGAATGTCCCTGTGATTGTACCATCGATAAACAACTCACCTTTAATCGTATCTTTAACTTCTACGATCTCCATAAGTGTTTCAAGATAAAATTTGCTCCTCGTTTTCATGTTTAAAGTAAGAAGGGGCCATAATGATTCATTCTCTCCTTTCAACGCAATATTACCTTCGAATTCCAGCAGGCCGTCTTTCTTTTCACTGAGAGCAAATATTGTATTAATAGTATCTACATCAATCTTCACTTTAGCCGTCAGATTACCTTCATCAATTTTGCCTTCAGATGACAAACCCACAACTCCTTTAACGGCAAGAGATGATTTAGCTGAATCTACGGATAATGATAAAATAGTTAGATTATCGTCCTTGAAATTAAATTTACCTTTTATGCTCCCCTCAAGTTCAGAGCCATTGGGAAGTACCACTTTCCCGTCCTTCAATACAGCATGGATAGATGAACCGGCATTCTTTGCTGTCATATCAAGCAATAAGCCATTGCCGGCAATCCCGGGACCACCTTCCTTGAGACCGTACTTCAGTTTGCCGTCGTTCAGCTTGATGCTCTTTATGGATACAGTATATCCACTGCCGGTACCTTTCGAGGAAGAATTGCCGATATTATCCATTATCCTTTTCAAGTCAGCTTCACCGATCGTAAGGTCTGGTTCTTTTAAAGTGAGCCGCCTTATCCGCACTTCCCTGGAAAATAGTCCAAGGAGGTCTATGTAGGCCCTGGACTTGGTTACCCATAAAAGGCGGTTTCCATCCTTGTCAAACACCTTAAACCCCTTTGCCTGAACATAAAATGGGAATAGGTTGATAACCGCTTTATCGATGATTATCCGCTCCCTTGATACATTCTCAAGAACAGGAATAATCATTCTTTTAATATAATTAGATAAATAGGGTCCCCTGAGAAGGAAGAAAACAATGCTTACAACTAATATCGATAGGGTAAGTGCAAAAGAGATTTTTGCTTTCCTTGTGGTTAAGTTTATCATTAATATTGCTATATAAACCCTCTTGTAATATGAATTTAATTATTATGTTAAGTAATATTACTATGCAAATTATAACAGATGTTACAACACTTCATAAAGACGGGGGGATGAGATAAAAAGAAGCCGAAAGCCGATAGTCCTCATCTTACAACTGTCATACTTAAGTATTTTGCATTAACGGTAAAAACGAGAGATAATCAGGCAGGTATATTGACCGGTAAATCAACTTCAAAACTGGTCCCTTTTTCAGGATTTGGCCGAGAAGATTTTCAATTAATGACCTTATCTGATGCTCATTACCAATCATGCTGATTTTTTCCAGGGAATCAAAACATTCCTTTGTTTTTCCGTTAATAGTAATACACATACCTATTTCCTCAGCATCGGGCAATATATTACTCACAACAAAAAGGACTATCTCATTTGAAAACCGGCAATAAGTAATTATTACCGGTCATCCATTAATATCCTATACAACAAGACTGAAAACAATAACGCTGTGCTGTTTAACCCCTGCTAATAGTACTCTGATTTTCTGATGCCCCGGGATTAACATTTCCATTCTCTATGCCAGAGTGACTATCTGTCTTAAACCATGACATATAATTTCTCAGATCAGTTGTAATCGTCTTGAATTTTAGAGATGAATCATTAATCTGATTGATCGCATCCTGAGACATACGGGATACATCAGCTATATTTTCCATGGTTGTCGACACCTCTTCAATAGTTGCAGACTGTTCTTCAGTTGCAGCCGCAATACTTCTGACCATATCAAGACATGTCTCTGAAGCGTGTACAATTCTGTCGAGAGATTCCCTTGATTTCTCTGCCAGATCAACACCCTCTTCTGCTTTTTTCTGTCCTTCCTGCATGCTTTCGACAGAAGCTTCCGTATCATTCTGAATCTGTTTTATCATTTCAGATATTTCTCTTGTTGCATGACCGGTCCTTTCAGCAAGTTTTCTGACTTCATCCGCAACAACCGCAAATCCCCTGCCCTGTTCACCGGCCCTGGCAGCTTCTATTGCCGCATTAAGTGCAAGGAGGTTCGTCTGGTCAGCTATTTCATTAATGACACTGATAATATCTCCTATCTGCTGGCTGCTCTCCCCAAGTTTTGCTATAGTGCCTGCAGATGTTTCAACATATTTTGCTATGCTTGTCATCCCTGAAACAGTATCATCCACAACAGATTTGCCCTCATTTGCAACATCTACAGATTCCTTTGCAGCACTGGACGCATCTCCTGCATTTCTAGCTACTTCCATTATGCTCTGAGACATCTCTGTTGTTGCAGCAGCAGACTGCTCAATTTGCTGGACCTGAGCATCAATACCAGTAGCAATCTGACCTGAAGTCGCAGACACTTCATTTGCACTGGAGGATACATTAATAACTGATGAGTTAATCTGTCCTACCATTTTGTTCAGTGTTACAGACATATGTTTCAACGCACCTGCCAGCACTCCCGTCTCATCCTCCTGGTCAATGTCAATACTGCCGGTTAAGTCACCACCCTCAATCCCCTGGGCCAGTGTTACGCACTTTTTTAAGGGGTCCTTAATCATGCGTGAAATATATATTGTTGTCATTAGTACCAAGACCATTGTAAATATCATAGCGACGATTATTTTAATGAGTAGACTTGAAACCTCCTTATCTACACTATCTAAATATATACCGCTGCCAACAATCCAGCCCCATGGTTTAAACAGTTTTACATATGATACCTTAGACACTGGATCATCCTGTCCCGGTTTGGGCCACATATAGTCAACAAACCCTCCTCCATCTTTTTTACTAACATTCACCATTTCCTGAAATAGATGTTTGCCCTTAGGGTCCTTAAAACCGGACAGATCCTGGCCGTTAAGCGCAGGCTTGTATGGATGCATTATCATTTTCGGACCAAGATCATTGATCCAGAAATAATCATTTTTGTTATATCTCAAACCCTGAATTTCGTTTGCAGCCATCTCTTGGGCCTCATCTATGTTGATTTTATCGCTGGCAACCCTTTCATTGTATTCCTGCATGATGTGATATGCTACTTCAACCAGATTTCTGGTCTTTTCTCTCTTTTGATCTATAAGATTATTTTCGATAACCGGCAGAAAATAAAAAAGACCCATTAGAGTCATTACAACCAAAGTACCAATAGAAGTCCCCATTATTTTCGCAAATATTGACCAGTCACCAAATCTTTTTACCATCTTCAATGTCTCCTGTTATTATTAATTGTTTTATAGTTATCATTACTTTGTTTATATTTTAGTTTAGCTTATGCAATGTATTTCAACCTTGAAATTAATAAATAAACTATCACTGTGCAACGCATGAGTAATCACAAGCAACTAGCTTTATCCCTTAGGAGATATCATTATATATCGGCAAATTCGTAAATACCTTTAACTATTATCATGGACGTACATTTATAGAAATATTTAGATGTCATTAGACACGTGATTGTGCAAAAAGAGGCTTATAAGGTAAGTAATTTAATGAATTAAAATAAAATAATTAGAGTGCAATACTGGGGCAAATGAATATATTGCAAAAAGAAATGTTGATAAATGCAAAGAATGATTACAGCGACTAAAAAACCAACCCGCCATACTGCCACTCATAGAGACCCCGCCGGGTAAAATAGGCGAAATTCACGGACTTCCACAAATTATTATCTTTGACCACCCACTCCAATGCTATGCTGGACTTTTCATCCTGCTCCCCAGAACCATAGGCAGTCAGACGCACCATTAATCCTACATCTTCCGATTCAGCCCTGTACAGCACCGGTTTATCCACTGTCATCGCAAGAGAACCGGGTATAAATGCTTCGACACCGTTTCTTTTAAAGTGTCCTTTTATAAAAGCCATTCCTTCCTGCACATATTCCCTTGCACCGTCAGCCATCAATTCTTCTTCTTTAATCCCAACATATTTAACAGCGAAAATCGAAACACCCGACACATCAACAGGATAAGACATGCCATGTGATTCAAAATACTCCTTTGGCACATTCTGATTTGAACACGATAATACAGAGACAATACTAATTATTAGAAGTGCCACTCGATAATTTTTGCTACAGTTTTGCATAATACTCATTCGGAATTTATAGCACGGACTTCGATGAAAATACAAGTTAGCAGTTTCATTTACTTATTTAATGATAGAAGAGCGGAAACTTCTTACTGCAGAGTCATAGTACTTCGATGATGGACTCAAATATTGCACGGCGCTTCTGAAACCAATATATGCTTCTTCCTTAATGCCCTTACTCTCAGACTTGAGAGCACTAAAATAGTAAGCTTCACCCAGCTTATTCTTATGAACTTGCATATTTAAGGGAAACACCTCCAACGCCCTCAATCTTACATCAATTACTTTGCTCCACTCTCCTTCTTCCTCATAGCTCCTCGCCACAACTTCAAAGGGATCAAGACTGAGCGATAATATATATCTGATATCATCTTCCTTTATATGATTGTACAAATTGATCAAGTTCAGCCCTTCATCTACGGCTTTCGAATTGTTTGCTTCTTCTTTTATATAAAGGTCAAGCAGTAATGCCCGAAGAGGAATTAAATCCGGCTTTGTTTTCACTAGAGAGGCAATTTTTCGAACTGACCTATCATATGATATTAATTTACCCATAAAATCTCTGATAGCATTTTCAGCTTGATTCAGCACATATACACTATTTAGCCACAATTTGATTTTCTCAGCCAATTCTATTAATTTGTCGGCAATCTCCTCCTCTGACGAGCCATGGAGAAGGAATGACTCTTCAGGCATAGATGCACTACTTTTAGAAATAGATGCTTTAATTCTCCACTGACTACCGAACTCTGAATAGTCTCCGTATACATAGTAATCGGCAAAACCAGATTGATGGACTGTTTCAACAACTTTAGAATTAATTCTCCAGTAGATACCCCCCTCACGAACTCCACCCTCATCTCCGGTCCACATAAGAGCCGGCTCAATATCAAGCAGTTTTTGTCTTACTACTTCCACTGGTATAACTTCAATAAATGAATACTTCAACAACTCCGAATTCAGCACAGAGGCTAAATGCATGTCCAATGCCTGAAGCTGTGTATTACTAAAAGGGAAAACAACTAGCCTGACTCTTTCATCAATAGCTGCAAAAGATGAGGATGACTTCAACAAAAATAGTATAACAACAATTAATATAGCAGTTTTTTTCATGGCACCCTTACTATTATATATTTATATTTTACTCCTGATTACTTCCGAATACCACAGTATAACCTCAATACTAACTATGCTGCAGGAGATTTTCATAAAACAGCATGCTCAATAACACCTTAATAAATCACAATATTTAAATCATAAGCTAACGAATCAGAAGCAATTCATATTGTGTCTATAATAAATGTATATGCTTACGTTGCGAGTTGTTTTACACATAGCTACCTATAATTGTTCAAAAGGTTGCCTAATTACAGCTTTAATTTTATAATATTCCGTTTAATGAGCTGCATCTGCTACAATAATCACTCAATTTGGAGGCATAATGAGACTTGAGGGCATGAATGCTTTGATTACAGGCGGCGCACAGGGAATAGGTAAATCTATCGCCCTCGGAATGGCCAAAGAAGGGGCTAACATTGCAATTTCAGATGTAAATCTTGAGAGCGCACAAAGCACAGCCGATGAAGTCAGCGCACTTGGAGTCAAGGGTGCTGCAATAAAATTTGATGTTTCAAACCAGAAAGACGTTACAAAAGCATTCGGAATGTTTACTGAGCAGTTCGGTTCTCTGGATATTCTTGTTAATAATGCGGGTATTACAAAAGACACTCTTATTCTCAGGATGAAAGAGGCTGACTGGGATGCTGTTCTTAACATTAATCTTAAGGGTTCTTTTTTATGCAGCAAGGAAGCTGTAAAGAAAATGGTCAAACAGCGGTATGGTAAGATCATCAGTATATCGTCTGTTGTTGCATTTATGGGAAACCCGGGCCAGGCAAATTACAGTGCATCAAAAGCCGGTCTTATTGGACTTACGAAAACAATTGCAAAGGAATATGCAAACCGGGGTATAAGGGCAAATGCTATAGCACCCGGCTTTATACAAAGTGCCATGACTGACATACTGACTGATGATGTGAAAAATGAAATGATGAGCGCTATTCCACTAGGTGAATTCGGCACACCGGAAGATGTCACTAATGCCGCTATTTTCCTTGCTTCAAAGGAATCAGACTATATTTCCGGACAGGTGATTCACGTCAACGGCGGAATGTATATGTAACTTAATGCAGTTTCATGTATAATTGTTTTTGTTTTTTTAATATAATTACTAGTGAATAATAAATTGGAGGTGTTAAATGTCAGTTGAAGCAAAAGTAAAAGATATCATAGCAAAGCAGTTGGGAGTTGACCTGGACAAAGTTACCCCTGAATCATCATTTATTGATGACCTAGGAGCTGACTCTCTGGACACTGTTGAACTCGTTATGGCTTTTGAAGAAGCTTTTAATATTGAAATCCCTGATGAAGATGCAGAAAAAATCCTCAAAGTTCAGGACGCCGTTAAATACATAGATGGAAAATCCGGCAATTAAAAAACCTTTATTACTACCATATGAAAGATAAAAGAGTAGTCATAACAGGTGCGGGAATGATTACCCCGCTGGGCACTGGCACACAAAAGTCATGGGATGGTATTGTTGCAGGTCGTTCCGCTATCAGGAGAATAACCCATTTTGATACTGAGGGGTTCCCCTGTAAAATTGCGGGAGAAGTGCCGGATTTTAATATCGATGATTTTGTAGAAACAAAAGAGCAGAAAAAGATGGACAGGTTCATTCATTTCGGACTTGCCGCCGCAACCCTTGCAATGGAAGACTCCGGCCTCAAAATCACCAAGAGCAATGCAGAACGCGTTGGAATAATTGTCGGTGCAGGTGTCGGAGGTCTTTCCTCCATAGAAAATTGCACGAAAATTCTCAATGACAGGGGCCCCAGGCGAGTTACACCTTTTTTTATACCGATGACAATTATAAACCTCATCTCCGGGCACATATCTATCCGTTTTGGAGCTAAAGGCCCGAACTCCGCTGTAGCAACAGCCTGTGCAAGCGGAACTCATGCTATAGGCGATGCGTTCAAGTTAATACAGAGAGGCATGACTGACGCGATGATCTGCGGCGGTTCAGAGGCCGTAATAACTCCATTAGGCATAACAGGCTTCACTGCGATGAAAGCTCTTTCCACAAGAAACGATGAACCTGAAAGAGCTAGCAGACCCTTTGATTCAGACAGAGATGGTTTTGTTATGGGAGAAGGCTCCGGTATCCTGGTTATAGAAGAACTGGAACACGCGGTAAACCGCGGGGCAAGGATATACGCTGAAATAATAGGCTACGGCTTAAACTCCGATGCATATCATATAACCAGCCCTGCCCCGAATGGTGAAGGCGCAGCCAGATGCATGAAATCAACTCTTAAGGACGCTGGATTACAGCCTGAGGACGTGAATTACATCAACGCACACGGGACGTCAACAAAATATGGAGACGAACTTGAATCAACAGCTATAAAAACAGTATACGGAGAGCACGCATACAAATTATGCGTCAGTTCCACTAAGTCAATGATCGGCCACCTTCTCGGCGCATCAGGCGGTGTTGAAGCAGCAATCTGCGCACTCAGTGTGTATAACAAGATTGTTCCTCCAACGATTAATCTCGATAATCCGGACATACAGTGTGATCTGGATTATGTTCCTCACAAAGCGAGACCTCTTGATATAAATATTGCAATGTCTAACTCTTTCGGATTCGGTGGAACCAATGCATGCATCATCCTTAAAAGATTTGATGAAGCTTGAGAAATCTCTGGGCTATACATTTAATACAAAGTCCATTCTCAAAGAAGCCATCACCCATAAATCATATGCCCATGAAAAGAAAAAGGACATTCAAGCTTATAATGAACGGATGGAATTTCTCGGGGACTCTGTACTGGAACTGATCATAAGTGAATATCTCTATTTAACTTATACAGAATATACTGAGGCAGACCTTTCAAAGATTAAAGCATATATAGTCCAGGAGTCATCTCTGGCAGAAACAGCAAAAAGACTTGAGATAGGCTCATATCTCCTGTTAGGCAAAGGTGAAGAGATGACAGGCGGAAGAGAGAAGCCCTCACTTCTGGCTGATGCATTTGAGGCGATTTTGTCTGCTATTTATATCGACGGCGGACTGGAAAAAGCCCGTGAGTTTATCCTGAACAACCTTTCCCACAAAGTCGAAAAGCTGGCTGCAAACAAATTCATATTTGATTTCAAAACCGAACTGCAGGAAGTCGTACAGGCTGAATACGGGGTACTTCCTAAATACATAACTCATAATGAAGAAGGTCCTGAACATAAAAAAGTATTCGAAGTAAAAGTCTTCATAAAAGACGATTTATTCGGCTCTGGAAAGGGCAGGACAAAAAAGGCCGGAGCACAAAAAGCCGCGGAAGCAGCATTAGAGAAAATAAAGGAGAGTAATGAAACTAACCTATAAGAAATCCGGTGTTGACATTGACAAGGGAAACAAGCTGGTGGATATTATCAAGCCCCTCGCCCGTTCAACATTTAAACCATATGTAATGACCGACATTGGCTCTTTCGGGGCCTTCTGTAAACTTGATACAAAGAAATATAAGCAGCCTGTACTGGTCAGTGGTACAGACGGGGTCGGTACAAAATTGAAAATCGCTTTCATGATGAATAAACACGACACAATCGGTATAGATCTTGTGGCCATGTGTGTAAATGATATCCTCACCAGTGGCGCCATGCCTCTTTTCTTTCTTGACTACTTTGCTTCAGGGAAACTTTCCATCAGAAAAGCTGCAGACGTAATTAAGGGTATTGCAGATGGCTGTAAACTGGCAGACTGCTCACTGATCGGTGGAGAAACAGCAGAGATGCCCGGGTTTTATGATAAGGGAGAATATGACCTTTCCGGATTTGCTGTCGGAGTTGTTGATAAGAAAAATATTATTAACGGATCGAAAATTAAAGCGGGTGATGTACTGATAGGCATCGCATCCAGTGGTATACACAGCAATGGCTATTCTCTTGTAAGGAAACTGTTCTTTGATATCAAAAGCTTTAACCCAAAGAAGAAGATCAAGGAACTTGGATGCTCTATCGGAGAAGAGCTCTTAAAACCTACGAGGATATATGTTAAAAGTATTTCCAAAGTTTTTCAGAACTATACGGTCAAAGGCATAGCGCATATTACAGGAGGAGGGTTAACCGAAAACCTTCCCCGCATACTCCCTGCAAAATCAGGTTTAAAGTTCGTAATCAAAAAAGGCAGCTGGCCTGTGCTAAGCATATTCAATCTTATGCAGTCAATGGGACCAGTACCTGAAGATGAAATGTATAAAACATTTAATATGGGAATTGGTCTGGCAATCATTGTGAATCAGGCTGATTCAAAGAAAGTCATTTCAAAGCTTAAACGCCTTGGTGAAGATGCTTATGTAATTGGTCAGTGTGAAAAGGGCAGAGGAGGAGTGAAGTATGTCTGATTTAACATTAGGAGTGCTTGCCTCCGGGAGCGGGTCTAATTTTCAGTCAATTATTAACAATGTTGAATCAGGATTTATCAGTGCAAAAATAGCGGTCTTAATAACGGACAATCCGGAGGCCCGTGCCATTGAAAGGGCAAAGAACCATAGTATAGAAACCCTCGTAATCAGACCGCGTGATTTCGAAGACAAACCTGCATACTACTCCCAAATTGCAGAAGAGCTCAGAAAAAGAGGCGTAACTCTCGTCATACTCGCTGGTTTTATGCGGGTAGTCGGGAAGGCCCTTCTGGATCAATATCCCAACAGGGTCATGAACATCCACCCTGCCCTGCTCCCATCATTTCCCGGACTGCATGGACAGAAACAGGCTGCTGACTATGGAGTCAAGCTGGCCGGCTGTACCGTACACTTTGTTGATGAAGGAGTCGACACCGGTCCCATAATAATCCAGGCAGCGGTAACTGCATACCATGATGACACTGAAGATACATTGGGAGAAAGAATATTGAAGCAGGAACATAAAATATTCCCCTATGCCATTAAGTTATATTCAGAAGGCAGGCTTTCCGTTAAGGGACGAAAAGTTATTATAAAAGGTGACAGGACCGAAACACCTGTTATTAATCCTCCGCTTAATTAATACTCAGGCTCTGCTGCGTCCCGGCTTATACAATTTTATTCCATCAGTAAGATTGTAATAATAACAATGCTCTTCTACTTATAATCAATCAGAACATGTGGGTCTTTCAGCAGTTTCCGGAAATACTTTATCGTTTCCTTAAGACCGTCTTCGAGTTTGACTTTCGGCTTCCATTTCAGCGTTTTCTTTGCAAGGCTGATGTTCGGCTTACGCTGGGTCGGATCATCAAAAGGCAATGGTTCAAAAATGATTTTTGATTTAGATTTAGTAAGTTTTATAACTATTTCTGCTAGTTCAAGTATCGTAAATTCATCAGGATTGCCTAGATTGACCGGACCGGTGAATTCATCCGGAGTACCCATAAGCTTCATAAGAGCTTCAATAAGGTCATCAACATAGCAAAAACTTCTTGTCTGATTACCCTTTCCGTATACTGTAATCGGTTTCCCCTGTAGGGCCTGAACAATAAAATTACTGACTACGCGGCCATCATTCGGGTGCATCTTTGGACCGTATGTATTAAACAATCTTGCTACTTTAATGATTAAATTATGCTGTCGATTGTAATCAAAAAATAAAGTTTCAGCACAACGTTTTCCCTCATCATAACATGAGCGGTGTCCAATTGGATTAACATTGCCCCAGTAATCTTCAGTCTGTGGATGCACTTCGGGATCGCCATAAACTTCAGACGTCGAGGCCTGCAGGATTTTTGCCTTAATCCTCTTAGCAAGTCCCAGCATATTAATGGCCCCGTGAACTGAAGTCTTGGTAGTCTGTACAGGATCAAACTGATAGTGTATCGGCGATGCGGGACAGGCAAGGTTATAAATCTCATCGGCCTCAACATATAGAGGGAAACAGATATCATGCCTCTGGACCTCGAATAGAGGGTTTGAAAAATGTTTAACAAGATTTGCACGCCGTCCTGTGTAGTAATTATCAATACAGAGCACTTCATGCCCACTTTTCAGCAGCCTCTCACATAAATGGGACCCTAAAAAACCTGCTCCGCCCGTAACAACAATTCTTTTCATACCGCCATCCTCTCAGTTTTTGTCATCTATTTTACTATATAAATTAATTAAGTTTATACTATTCATTCATATTGTTCATCGAATGGGCATGATAACATGTAATATTCTCTTTTAACAACTTACTGAATTATCAGGGCTATTTGTCTTGACTTAATTAATTTCCATTAATATAATGGCGAAAACCAGCTAAAATTTCAGGAGGTTCAATACATGCAAGGTCTTTTCAAGAAACTATTTTTACTTTCAGCCGCTCTCATAATGCTTACATTTATAATGTCCTGTGAAAAAAAGCAAATTACCGAAACTATTAAGATCGGTGTCGCCGGTGCTCATAGTGGCGACCTTGCGTCTTACGGCCTTCCAACAGTCAAAGCAGCTGAACTTGTTGTAAAAGAGGTCAATGAGAAAGGCGGCATTCTGGGTCGCAAAGTCGAACTGCTTGTCGAAGATGATGTATGTAAACCCGAACTGGCAACCAACACAGCCACTAAACTTGTTTCCCAGGGAGTACATGCTGTTCTCGGACATATTTGCAGCGGCGCCACAAAGGCCGCTCTCGGTATATACAGGGATGCAAAAATTATCACCATGTCTCCCTCAGCAACGAACCCTCCCCTTACTCAGAGCGGAGATTATCCGAACTTTTTTCGTACAATTGCTTCAGACGATACCCAGGCAAGAGTTGAAGTTGACTTCGTACTGGACATATTAAAATTCAGCAATATAGCTGTACTGCATGACAAAGGTGATTATGGAAAAGGTTTCGCTGAATTTGCAAGGGAATTCCTGAAAAAGTCAGGCAGAGCAGAGGTAGTGCTGTATGAAGGGATTACCCCGGGTGCAGTTGATTACTCTGCGGTTATTCAGAAAGTCAAAGCCTCAGGTGCGGAAGCAATTATTTTTGGAGGGTATCATCCTGAAGCATCAAAACTTGTCATGCTTATGCGTAAAAAGAAAATGAATATTGCCTTTTTATCGGATGACGGGGTAAAAGATATTACTTTTATCAAGGTTGCAGGAGAATACGCGGAGAACGTATATGCTACAGGACCCAAAGATATGTCGCATAGTACTGTTGCAATAAAAGCAAATGAAACACACAAAACAACTTATGGCTCAGATCCCGGCGCTTTTTATCCAAATGCATATGCTGCCATCCAGGCCCTGCTTAATGCTATTGAAAAAGCAGGTTCGACTGATTATGAAGCTGTTTCAAAATCCCTGAGAACTGAATATGTTGACACACCTCTTGGTAAAATAAGTTTCGACAAACGCGGCGACGCTATTGGAGTAGGATTCTCAATGTACCAGGTGCAAAACGGTAAATATGTTGAATTGAAATAGTTTTTTTAATTTATCAATCCAGGGGG
>PIVU01000281.1 GCA_003354025.1 Nitrospirota bacterium | reverse complement strand
TTATTAGTTAAGGCTTTTATAAAAACAGAAATATCCCTGAAGTTGTGCTGTATTCCTTTATAAAAATCATAATCTTTTATTAAATTTTTCATTATGTTGCCACCTTCTATATATACTTCTCGTCTTTCGCCACTATTGCTATAGAACCACTCTATTAAGGCACCATATTCGCCTTGTTTTGAACTATAAGCAACAAAAGCAGGAGGCACAGGCACTTTCATAAAATGCCCTATATGATATGCAACTATTTCTATCCAAAACTGATCTGAGTGGCGCTCAAATGATCTTTTAAATAAATATCGATAATTAGGAAGAAGAAATGTAAATTCTGGTTCTGGGTTACTAATTACTAGTTTCTTTTCTCTCGAACCCCTTGGGAAAAAACCTTCGTATTCTTCATCAGAATACCATTTATCGACATCAACGACTTGATTGCTTAGCTGAACTTTTAATGGCATTTGTAGTTGAATATCTTTTCTAAATTATTGGAAATTCGCTTCATTATATCAAATATTTTAATAAAACACTTGCTTAACGAGACAATAAATGGGTGGTGTCACGTCTACACATTTTACAAATTATGTGTAATGCGTAGACGCAACCCCACACATTATTCGTTCAATCAGACAACCCAAATGACTTCGATAAATTATCAGCTGATTTTCTTCTGTCATTTTTGTAAAATGTGTAGACGTGACACCACCCATTGTAAAATGTGTAGACGTGACACCACCCACAAATTATTAATTACGAATTACGATAAATAAAGACCGCTTCAACGTGTGTGCGTATAACGACAAGGCGCTTATATCCAATAGAACAAGATAGAGTATCTCATCTAATGAATGCGAAGAACTAATCAGAATAAGCGTAAGCATCAAAGAACAAACAGTTTTCGTAATTTGTAATTCGTAATTAGTAATTGCTGTCTTCACTTTGCTCCCCAAAACAACCTTGCAAGTAGTTAATAATTATGATATATTTTGCATATCTCGCTTTATCAATCTTCTGTTCGTCAGCTAACATTAAAAAGAGGAGGGTAGCATGAAAAAGATGTCCTGGATTGCTGTAACTGTTTTAGCGTTGTCCCTGATATTCGTGGGGCTCAGTCCTGTTGCTTCAGCGGCAAAAACTACATTTTATACGATCGGGACAGGTGGCGTTACCGGTGTCTATTATCCGACCGGCGGTGCAATATCCCGCATAGTTAACGTTAAGAAAAAAGAGTACAATATGCGCCTCACAGTAGAGTCGACCGGGGGATCTGTTTATAATATAAACGCGATTCTCTCCGGCGATCTTGACTTCGGCATTGTGCAGTCAGACCGGCAGTTTCAGGCGATGAGCGGACTTGCAGAGTGGAAAGACAGGGGGCCGCAGAAGGACCTCATGGCCGTGTTCAGCATACATCCGGAAAGCGTTACTCTGCTTGCTGGCGCTGACACGGGGATTAATTCTATCAGCGGCCTGAAAGGGAAGCATGTTAATATTGGCAATCCAGGGTCCGGGCAGCGGCAGAATGCGATAGATTCACTAACAGCCGTGGGTATTGATGTTACGAGTGACCTGAAAGCTGAGGGACTTAAGGCGGCCGAGTCGCCGGGAGTGCTCCTTGACGGACGTATTGATGCTTTTTTCTATACAGTGGGACATCCATCAGGCGCTTTTAAGGAAGCCACTGCAGGGACCAGAAAAGTAAAATTTGTTCCTATCATCCTTCCGGATTCTTTTTATTTGAAATTCCCATATTACGCCAGAAGCTTTGTGCCGATCAGTCAATATCCCAATGCTGTTAACAAGGCGGATGTCCCGACGTTCGGCGTGAAGGCGACTTTTGTAACGCACAGCAGAATTCCTGAAAAAGATGTATATCACATTGTAAAGGAAATCTTTGAGAATTTTGATAACTTCAAGAAGCTCCACCCTGCGTACGCCGTCCTGACAAAGGCGAGCATGCTGACAGGACTTTCAGCACCGCTCCATCCGGGCGCAATGAAATATTACAAGGAAGTGGGACTCCTGAAGTAGCTACATTGTGACTGATGATAACAGTGAAGGATTAAAAAAACAGACCTCTGAACATTCAGAGTTTGAAGAACTTGAAAAACGCGCTTTAGAGCAGGGGCGGATTGCTGAAGAAGAGCTATCCGCCTTTCGCCATGTGACAAATTACCAGCGTTTTATTGTTCCTGTCATTGCAGTTGCCTGGTGCATATTCCAGCTATCAACAGCAAGCTGGCTCATACTGAACTCGACATATATTCGAAGTATACATCTCGGGTTTGCAATAGCAATTGCATACTTCAATTATCCCGCCTTCAAACATCCGATAAAAGGCATGTTCTCCTTTCTTTCGGTGAAGACGCGTATTCCGTTGATGGACCTTCTGCTTGGAATTGCAGCGTGCGCTGTGTCTCTCTACTATTTTATTGACTACACCGGCCTGGCGATGAGGTCCGGCGCTCCTATTCCGCGCGACATTATAATCGGCGGAATGCTTGTGCTTCTGATTCTTGAAGCTGCACGGCGTGTTATCGGGCCTGCACTGACTGTTATAGCTACGCTCTTTTCATTATATGCTTTGTTTGCTGAACACATGCCAGAGGCATTTGCCTTTAAAAGTGCTTCTCTCGGCAAATATATTGGAAAGATTTCACTCACCACCGAGGGCATCTACGGCATTCCCCTCGATGTATCGGCAACAGTAGTATTCCTGTTTGTCTTTTTTGGCGCGATGCTCGAAAAGGCGGGAGGGGGGAAGTTTTTTATTGAAATAGCTCTCAGCCTGCTAGGCCGTTTTAAGGGAGGTCCGGCAAAGGCGGCAATAATGGGGTCCGGCCTCACAGGCATGGTATCAGGCTCCTCGATTGCCAACATTGTTACTACCGGGACCTTTACCATCCCGCTCATGAAGAAAGTTGGGTACTCACCGACAAAGGCGGCCGCCATAGAAGTTGCTGCCAGCACTGATGGCCAACTCGCTCCCCCAATTATGGGTGCTGCGGCATTTATTATCGCAGAGTATCTCGGGGTCGCCTACATTGATGTTATAAAGGCGGCAGCCATACCGGCTTTTGTTTCATATGCCACCCTGTTTTTTATTGTACATGTTGAGGCATCCAAGGCCGGGTTAAGGGGACTTACAAAGGCCGAAACCCCGGATTTTATGGAAGTCCTGAAATCCGGGCTACACTATCTCCTGCCTATCGGTGTCCTTATATATGAACTTGTGGTAAGCCGCCATTCTCCTCAGATGTCGGCATTCAGGGCAATTATTGTAATGGCGGTTATTATGCTTCTTCAGGATCCGGTCCGGAGCATCAGGAAGGGGAAGCCGTTAGGCCCTGCTTTTAAAAAGGGATTTTCAAGCCTTGTGGAAGCCATGGTTGCCGGAGGCCGCAATATGGTTCCTGTTGCCATTGCCTGTGCCGCAGCCGGGATTATCGTCGGGGTTGT